>CAYVML010000041.1:0-9374 GCA_964452475.1 uncultured Dehalococcoidales bacterium | reverse complement strand
CGACTTCCATCTCCATATTGCCCACTTTAATCATAGACTCAGAGCTGATGAATCCGAAATGGATTCACAGTATGTACAAAAACTGGCGGAACAATTCAATATCCCAATAACTATTGACAGTAAAGATGTTATTGAACACCAGACCAATAGAAATTGTTCCCTTGAAGAGGCAGCTAGAGAACTACGATACAATTTTTTCTATCAGGTTGCCCAAAAAATGGGAGCGAAACGAATAGTAATAGGGCATACACTGGATGATAATGTAGAGACTATCATCATGCACCTATTGCGCGGCACTGGGCTATCTGGATTAAAAGGGCTGAGCCCTTGTTCTCCTTTTCCATACAATAGAGATGCCTTTCCTCTACTCAGCAATTCTCCCAGGCAGCAACAGCATGATTTGTTTATAGTAAGACCCCTGCTGGATGTTACTAGAGAGGAAACGGTGTATCACTGCCAGAAATATCAATTTGCCCCACGCATTGATTCTTCAAACCTTTCATTATCATTCTATCGAAATCGTATTCGCCTGGAACTAATACCTCTTCTGAAACAATATAACCCCGGGTTTAAACACTCGTTACTAAAACTGGCGGATATAGCCCAGGCTGATATGGGCTTTATTGAAGCTCAATCTGTTCAAGCATGGATTAATGTATCGAGGCTTAAGGATGGTAAGATTTTTTTAAACAGAGCAAAGACAAAAGATTTGCCTGTAGCCTTACAAAGACAGGTAATCAGGTTTGCAGTAGCTGGAATACGAGGAAACTTGAAAAACATTAGCCTTGATCACATTGAAGCAATAAGATGCTTGCTAAGCAAGCCTGTTGGTAAAGAGTTCTCTTTACCGTATAATCTCAGCTGCTATAGTGAATATGACTGTATTGTCATTACCAGTACAGGAAATATTAAAACTTCCCCGGAGCTGCCAGTCCAGTCACCACTAAACATTCCAGGAGAAACAGTTCTTACAGGATGGAGAGTGGCAGCGAGTATCTCTCAAAAATCACTAGACTCAGAACGACTACAGCAAATAAAATTGCAAGGTGCCTTTATTACAGATTTGGATCTGCGTATAACTGGAACAAAACTCTATGTCCGTTATCGTCAGCCTGGTGATAAATTTCAACCATTAGGCATGAAGTCAGAAAAATCTCTTCATGATTTCATGGTTGACTTAAAAGTCCCTGTCGCTCAGCGTAGTTCGGTGCCTTTGTTATGCTCATCAAAACAAATATATTGGGTAGTGGGCTTGCGTATAGATGAAAGGGCTAAAGTAACTAACAATACCAGAAATATTTTACATCTAGAATTTATAAGAGCAGGAAATATATAAAAAGGCTGCAAGATAGTTATCCATTCAGAGGTGCTCTCTTTGCACCAATGATTATTTTTACGACGACTTTATGGAAAATGTATAATAATATATTGGATGGAAACTGCATATATGGTATAGTTAATATGATTTCTAGCCTTTTATTAAGTGAGTTAAATATTGTCGCTGGTATAGCGGCAGTAAAGTTATGAAGGGAGATAGAAGCATCCTCACTAAGTTAGTTTATAAGCTTGCAATGTATCGCAAGCAATTTAAATGGCAGATAATGCAGCAAGTGACAGTTACATAATATTAATATATTTATCTTATTTATAAGGAGGAACTAATAAGAATGAATGGTCAAACCGCAGTAGCAAAAGTCTTGAAAATGGAGGGTGTAGATTTCGTTACTGGTTTCCCGATGAACCCCCTACATGATGCCTATGCCGCAGAGGACATCCGTTTCATAAAATTCAGAATGGAACGGGCAGCAATTAACTGTAACTATGGCTATACAATCGCTTCATTTGGCAAACGTACAGGTGTCTGCTCAATGCAATTCGGCCCTGGTGTTGAAAATACCTTCCCCGGCGTAGCACAGGCCTATGCTGATAATGTTCCAATCCTGATATTACCTGGTGGATATGGCCGACGTCGGCAGGGATTACAACCTAACTTCCTTGCCAGGGACAACTATAAAAATATTACCAAATGGGTAGATACCATAAATTTTGCAGATCGTGTGCCAAGTATGATGAGATTAGCCTTCACTTATCTTAGGAGCGGCCGCCCAGGACCTGTTATGCTTGAAGTCCCGATGGACGTCATGAAAGAGGAATTCGATGATGCAAAATTCCAATATAAGCCTGTAAAACGCCATCGGAGTGAGGGAGATCCGGATGATGTTCGAGACGTGGCTAAAGCACTAATTGCAGCTAAAAATCCAGTTATCCGTGTTGGTACAGGAATACTTTATGCAGAGGCCTGGGATGAACTCCGCGAATTTGCCGAGTTGCTACAAATCCCTGTAACGGCATCCATGGATGGTAAAAGTGCTTTTCCAGAGGATCATCCACTATCTCTTGGCTGTTGCAGTCGGACAAGGCCGACCACAGTAGTACATTTCTTCGATAAGGCAGATGTTGTATTCGCTATTGGTTCCAGTTGCCTCACTGAAACTTATACCAGCCATATTCCCGACCCGAATAATAAGATTATTATCCAATCAACAGTGGATGAACGTGATATCAATAAAGATTACAACACAGAATATGCCATTATAGGTGATGCAAAATTGGTATTGAGACAATTAATCGATGAAGCAAAAGTACAGCTCGGTTCCGAAGGCAGAAAAGAGAATTCAGCACTAATTAAAGAAATCAAGGCGATAAAGGATAAATGGATGCAGGAATGGACGCCAAAGTTAACCTCAGATGAAGTCCCCATAAATCCCTACCGTATTATTGGTGATATTCAAAAAGCTCTGGATGAAAAGCAGACAATCTTAACTCACGATGCAGGCACACCTCGAGACCACATGGTTCCCATGTACAGGGCTAACACCCCGGGAGGCTATATTGGTTGGGGTAAATCTACTACTATGGGTGCATCACTCGGTATTACAATGGGTGCAAAAATGGCTCAACCAGATAAGACCTGTGTTGCTTTCATGGGAGATGGTGCCTTTGGAATGGTAGGCATGGATTTTGAGACCGCTGTAAGAGAGAGAATTCCTATCATCGTTATCGTCATGAATAATGGCACACTGGGGATGTTTAGAGGAATTAATCCTGTTGCTTCAGAGAAATATGGACTTAATGTTCTGTCTGGAGACTACAGTAAAGTCGCAGAAGGGCTCGGTGGTTATACTGAACGTGTTGAGCAACCAGGAGAGATTATTCCTGCAATACTACGTGCTAGGAAGGCAAATGACTCTGGTAGGCCAGCGCTTATTGAAATCATGACTAAAGAAGAGTTGGCAATGTCGAATATGACAGGAGGCTAGGAACTAAAAAATATAGTTGCTTTTTCCGGTATTATTACATGGTTAGATAGTTACGTAAGTCTAAGATTAAAATAAAAAGGAGGGAATAGAAGATGAAAGCGGTAACTGCCCAGGCAAAAATCTTAAAAAAGGAGGGAGTGAAATTCGTAACCGGTTTTCCGATGAATCTTTTACATGAAGCTCTTGCGATAGAAGACGTAAGATTCATCAAATTCAGGACAGAGCGAGTAGCTGTTAATGTTGCTGATGGACTCAGTAGATCTTCATTCGGAGATAATATTGGTGTTTGTGTAGTCCAGCACGGACCAGGCATCGAGAATTCATTCGCTGGCGTCGCTCATGCGTTTGCAGACTCAGTACCAATTCTTGTCTTACCAGGCGGCTCACGCAGACCTGAATACTCTGTAGTCCCTGATTTCAAGATGAAGCCATGCTACAGGGAGATAACTAAATACGTCGATTCTATTGATCATGCAGACCGAGTCAGCGAGATAATGAGGCGTGCTTATACTCAACTGAGAGCTGGCCACCCAGGTCCGGTAGTAATTGAACTACCAATGGGCGTAGCCAACGCAGAATTAGATGATGCTTCATTCAACTATGAACCGGTCAAACGAATGAAAAGCGGTGGAGATCCTGCTGATGTAAAAGAAGTTGTTAAAATGTTACTGGCAGCGAAGAGCCCTGTTATTCGTGCCGGTCAGGGTGTTCATTATGCTAAGGCGTGGGATGAGCTAAGAGAATTTTCCGAACTACTGGCTATTCCAGTATATACTACGATGAACGGCAAAAGCGCATTCTTGGAGAACCATCCGTTATCTCTGGGATGTGGCGCTCGAACAAATACGAAACAGTCAATGCACTTTGCAAAAAAGGCTGATGTGGTATTTGCTATTGGTTCAAGCTGCACAAGTGAGACTTTCACCAGTCCTGTTCCCAAGAATGCAGTGCTGATACAGTCAGTCATCGATGAACGCGACATCAATAAAAGTTACTCCGTAAAACAGGCAATAATAGGCGATGCCAAGATTGTACTGAAGCAACTTATTGAAGAAGCCAAAAAACAACTTGGTTCTGCAGGAAAGAAAGATAGTACTGCTGTAGTCAAAGAAATCAAGGCTCTGAAAGATGAGTTCGTAAAAGAGTGGGCTCCAAGGCTTAATTCCGATGAGGTACCCATTAATCCATATCGAGTAATTCGTGACCTTCAAAAAGCACTTGATATGAAAAACACAATCGTAACTCATGATTCTGGCAATCCACGAGACCAGATGGTTCCGATGTGGGAACCGGTTATACCTGGTGGCTATATTGGTTGGGGCAAATCAACAACCTTAGGCCAGGGTATGGGTCTTTCCATGGGTGCAAAACTAGCAAATCCTGGTAGGACCTGTGTTTGGGTCGGAGGTGATGCTGCAATAGGTATGGTGGGTATGGACTTTGAAGTTGCTGTTAGAGAGAGCATCCCCATTCTGGCTGTTATATTAAATAATAGTGTCCTTGGTGGATATGGCGATCACTTCCCGGTTGCCTCTCCTAAATATGGACTTAACGTCATGTCAGGGAATTATCCAAAGGTTGCAGAAGCCCTTGGTGCTGGCTTTACTGCTAATGTAACTCAACCTGGTGAAATCATTCCAACAATCCAGGCAGCAGTGAAATCACTAGCTTCTGGTAAACCAGCCCTGGTAAATATGGTAACTGCTGAGGATCCGGTATTCCCAATGTACCACAATCAGTGGTAAAAACATTGTTGGTTTATTAACCAGCTTCTACCTTCAACAGGGCAAATGCCCTGTTGAAGGTAGGAATTTACATAGCAGTGGTGTTATGTCCTCGCTAACAGAAACCAGCACAACAACTCCGTAGATTCTGAAATCAATCTTTTCATCTTTCCCGCACATGTTCCAAATGAATTCTCAAACTATAGTTGCCAATTACTACAATACAATATAATTGATCCTCAACTATATTTACTACGTTATCCGTATCAGATAATATAGGGTAATTTACAGAACAAAAGAGAATGTAAATAATGATGTACGAAACTGAACTAATATACGATTTAGCCATAGCCTTTGGTGTTGCACTTGGAAGTGGTCTAGTTGCAAGACTATTAAAGCAACCTGCCTTTGTGGGCTATGTAGTTGCTGGCATAATCGTTGGGCCACATGCTTTAGGCCTTATTCAGAGCATAGATAATATACATGTATTAGCCACCATAGGCGTAGTATTACTACTTTTTACTCATGGCATTGAACTCTCCTTCAACAGGCTAAGGCGAATAAGGCGTATAGCGATACTGGGTGGCATTACTCAAATACTGATCGCCACGGTTTTAGGAGTGCTCATCGCCCTGTTTATACTGGGAAATGGTATTCGCGAGTCAATTGTATATGGTTTTCTCATATCATTGGGAAGCACTATGGTTGCGCTCGGATTGCTATCTGATAGAGGAGAGACTAATTCAGTACACGGGCATGTGATAATTGGCCTGTTATTACTACAGGATCTCGCTGCTGTTTTTGCAATGTTCATATTACCCGCACTGAGTAAAGGAGAGGGCACCTTTATAAATAATCTGGGTATAGCCTTTCTCGAGGCTGCTCTTTTTACCACTTTAGTACTGGTTGTAGGTCTTAAGCTAATACCGCGTATCTTGAAGAGAGTTGCTTTAAGAGGATCTCGTGAATTATTTGTTATATCTGTAACGGCGCTATGCCTCGGTAGCGCTTTTGCTGCATATCATTTTGGGCTGTCAGCAGCGCTTGGGGCCTTTGCTGTAGGTCTGATGATAAGTGAATCAGAATTTGCTCACCAGGCATTCGGAGATATGGTTCCGTTACGGGATCTTTTCGCAGCACTCTTTTTTGTCTCAATTGGTATGCTAGTTGATTTAACATTCTTAGCCAGCAATATAACTACATTAATACTAGTAGTACTTGCTATTGTCATTGGTAAATTTTTTATTACTATGGGAATAACTAATAAGTTTGGTTACAGAGGTAAAACCGCACCTCTGGTTGCTGCTGGAATGATACAGGTTGGCGAAGTCAGCTTCGTACTTGGCCAACTTTCTCTAAATGCGGGTGTGATATCTACATATTCCTATTCGATAATGCTTGGTAGTGCAGTAATAACCATTATCCTGACACCTTTTGTTTTTTCGTTTATTTCGCACTTATGTCTTAGACGACGAATTACTGAGCCTACCGTTATTGAGAATGAAGAGCCAGAAACTGATATCCTTAAAAATTTAAACAATCATGTTATCCTCTGTGGTTATGGACGGGTTGGCATTACTGTATCCAAAGTTCTCGAACGCCTTTATATACCGTATGTAGTAATTGAGTTAGATTGTGTAGCCATCACAAATCTGCAAGAGAGAAATATTCCATGTGTGTATGGAGATACTGGAAGCACCAATGTCCTTACGGAGGCAAGAATTGACCGAGCCTCTATGCTGGTACTGGCTATCGCTGACCCTGTAGCGATAAGGCTGGCTATAGACCATGCTCAGAGAATAAACCCAAAGATTGATATTATTGCTCGTGCTCATAGTGATTCTGAATTTGAACTATTAATGAGTAAAGGTGTTTCTGAAGTAGTACGACCAGAAAGAGAAGCAGGCATGGAATTAGCGCGGCACATATTGTACCGCTTAGGAATTTCTCCAGCTACAGTAAGTAAGATAATAGGAAAACATAGAGATAAATAAACTTAATAACAAGTCTAATGTTCACGATAATTATTGAAAAACAATCAATGAATATGATAACCCTATCTAAATTATACACAATATATAAACGGCAAGATGACTACAACATTGACCGTTATTGTTACCAATAGTATACTGTCAGCTATACAAGATTTCGGAGGTGTCCTATGAAATTATCCTGCCTTCAGGGGAATTTAAGTAAAGGACTTAGTGTAGTTAGTAGAGCTGTAGCTACCAGATCTACTTTACCCATTACACAAAACATACTATTATCAGCAGAACAATCTCGTCTTAAGTTGGCAGCCACCAACCTTGAGATGGCTACAACATCCTGGGTCGGTGCAAAGGTCGAAGAGGAAGGGACAATTACTATTCCAGCCAGGCTACTTATAGATTTTGTTAGCTCATTGCCTGATGAACTAATAGAAATCAGCTTACCATCTAATAGCCATGCCTTGAAACTTAATAGTGGTCGTTCCCAGGCTCATATAAATGGTCTTGACGCCAGTGATTTCCCTCCAATTCCACAAATTAGCAATGGAATCCCTGCTAAGATTGGCGCAGACGCATTAAGAGAAGCAATTGCTCAAGTTGTTTTCGGTGCTGCCACAGATGAATCAAGGCCAGCACTTACTGGCATTAACGCCGATTTTGAAGGAGATAAACTTATTCTCGCTGCAGCCGACGGTTTCCGTCTTGCTGTCCACACAGCCACACTGAGCTCGCCGATAGATGAGAAAATTACAGTTATTATTCCCGCAAGAACCCTTAGTGAGGTCAATCGACTTCTTGGTGATCAGGAGGAACCAGTCGAAATTACTATCAATCAGCAAAAAAGTCAGGTCTTGTTTCATTTAAAAGATGCTGACCTGGTATCACAAATCATACAGGGTTCTTTCCCTGATTATACTCAAGTTATCCCACAAAGCTATACTACAAAGTCAGTACTGGATATCAACCAGTTTCTAAAAGCCACTAAAATGTCTTCCATATTCGCTCGCGACGCGAGTGGCATAATACGCCTGGTTATAACACCTGGGGTTGAACTCAGTCCTGGCAAGATGAGCATCTCTGCTCAGGCTGAGGAGGTTGGTGGAAATGAAACTGAAGTCGATGCCATGGTTGATGGAGAACCTGCCAAGATTGCATTCAATGTAAAATACCTCAGCGATGTTCTGGGAGTTTTACGACAATCCCAGGTGGCATTAGAGACCACTACACCGTCTAGCCCGGGGGTTATTCGTCCAGTAGGTGTGGATAATTACGTCCATGTAATTATGCCGATGTTTGTGCAATGGTAATAAATTTTAAAGGTACTGAGGCTCTAATATCCATTCTATCGTTGGTTGCAATAATCTGAGTATTCAAGCAGTCCAGAAAGTACATTTGTCTTCAAATGTACATCTGTTAATTGTACTGTTTGACCTAATAACTAATTAGAAGATCGAGTATTTTTTATGAAATAAATCATAGCTTTGATTTAGGAGCTTTCTTCAAGAACAAACTCTACACCTATTGTATTATTGCCCTTATCTGGCTGTACTGAACGTAGTGCTATATGATCACCTCCATAGAGTATATCTAAGTATTTCTTCCTGTGAACTCCCTTGCTAATATGCCAGATTCCTTTGCTCATTACCAGTCATCGCATGTAGCTGTTAATAAAAAAGTAGGCTAGATTCTTACATAGCTTGGCGAATATTGTACTCTTGGTTAAGCAGGCTACCTCTGCTAAGCTATTTTGTAGGTCTACATATACTAGTATGAAACAGGTGGCGGCCAGCCTTTATCTGGTGATATGTTTAGTCAAAACCTCAGTAATATCTACTAAAAGAACACACTATTCTATGCCTTGAACAGAAGTAGAACCGCAAATCTTAAATGCCGTAAACGTGACAAGATATAAAAGCATATTTAATACTATTACTGATCTCTACTACAGTCCATGACATACTCATTTGTTAAATGAAGTTTCTCTCTACTAACAAATATAATGTATTTTGCAGCTACTACCTAAATTACGCATACCCAACTGTTAATCTAATGATTAGTACCCCTGCGGAGGCTGAGATACATAGGTAACACTTCTGGTATGGTTAATAAAGATATTAACCTAGCATAAGGAGTTACCAGGATGAGAAAGCCTTTAAGCTTTTATTATTTCAAAAGAAAGCCCACTGTTCTGAAGGATAGATATGAGCGCTGGAGAGAGGTGGCAGACGATTCAGTGTTTACAAGCCGTGAGAGATTGAGGGTAGAATGGATGGTATTCTACAGTAGAGCGGGAAAAGAGAATGCCACCCTCACTGCCCAACACTTTGGCATCTCAAGGAAGA
>CAYVML010000040.1:2172-9600 GCA_964452475.1 uncultured Dehalococcoidales bacterium | reverse complement strand
TCCTCCCTCTGTTGTTTATCCGTGGTCAACTAATAGAGGCGGGAGCCAATGCAGGTTAAGCGATATCGCTGCTAGGGGCTTTGATTATCTTGATATATTATATGGGTGGGGTAATTTACTTCATACTCCTGTTTTAGCTAAAGATAACTGGACTCGGAATATGTTATACCCTGTTCCCGCTGGTAGCTATCAACTAGAGATTCAAGTTGGTTCGGAAACAGAGAATATTGCTCCAACGAGAGTAATACTTAATGTATCATATAGTGGAGGCACTTCATTAAAAGTGGAAAAGGTAAAGGAGTATGTAGTCGAATAAAAAGAAGGATCAAGAACAACCGATTACAACTAGAAAAGAATACTATTCAATGCTCAAGAAGTTCTGTACTCTTAAACATTTTTCAAAACAGATCAAAGCATATGATGCCCCAACTATTCTTTGATTTTATCAAAAGCTATTCTAATGGTATAAACCCACCTGTGTGCTCAGTCTTTATTTGTCGCAGCGGCCATGCTCAGGCGCAAACGGCCACTGCCTTGCTGGCGCAGCTCCACCCGATAAAACAGTATATGTATACTTAACGTTAGATACTACTATTACGAACAAGAAGCGAGTTGACTTCAACTGAAGAGATATTCAGGAAAGATATATCACTATTGGGGTCGGTATCCGGGGCTCCCAGTAAGACAGCTAGATTAGAAGCCATTGTAAGCTTTCCTGTAGAATTATTTATTAGAGACCATTAATAGTGGATTGATGACAGGGTAGCAAGGTTTTATACGCCTTTTTTAGTCTGGTTGTACTGGCCAGGGTGGTTACGTAGACTGCAAAAAAGCCCCAGGTGACCTTCCGACTATCCTGTATGCCTCTACTACCTCTTCGGATTCCAGCTACCTCATGCCGCAGCCACACCTACCATGCTGGCCCTTCAACACTTCTCACCATTCACCTACTTGGTAGTTGGTTTCGGGCTGTCCAGATTTCCAGTCGACCACCCGGGACGGTCATTTTATATCAAAAATAACCGTCCCGGTCAAATATTATTAGCTTTGACCACCACTATAATCCTCTTTTTAGCGAGAAAAAAACGATACTGCTGGCACTTACTTGATGAAGCGGGCAATGCTGTCCAGCAGTTCCTGTGGGTGGAAAGGCTTGATAATATAGTCGTTGGCGCCCAGGTCGGCACTGAGTTTCTTGTTTAGCCTCTGATCTATAGCCGTTAACATTATCACCGGGATTTCTTTTGTCTGTGGTTTTGACTTTAACTCATGAACCGCCTGCAGACCGTCCATCTCTGGCATGAGAATATCCATCAGGATGAGCGATGGCTTGTACTTAATGGCTGCTTTCAGTGCCTCAGAACCGTTGGCAGCTTCGACAACCGTGTAATCGCTGCTTAGCACACTCCTGGTTAACAGTCTGACGCTTGGCTCGTCATCAGCGATTAATACATTATTCTTTTCAGGGTGTATCTTACTCTGTGGTAATTCCAGGAAGGCGTTAGCTACCAGGGGGTCGAATTGTACTCCTATCTCATTCCTGATTTCCATAAATGCTTCATCGTGGGTCATGGCTGTACGGTAGGAGCGATTTGAAGTCATGGCATCATAAGCATCTGCTACAGCTACAATCCGTGCCAGCAGGGGAATCGTCTCCCCCTGTATTTTCTGATGCAATCCTCTGCCATTGTAATGTGCATGGTGGTGTTCAATTATAGCTAGCACACTCTCATTTCTGACTACTGGCTGCATTATGCTGGCGCCTACTATGGTGTGGCTTATGACATGCTCATATTCCTCAGGAGTTAGTTTATCGGGTTTATTAATAATTGCCTGGGATATAGCAATCTTGCCAATGTCGTGGAGCAGGCTTCCCCATCGAAGGTCTTCCATCTGTCTGGCATCAAGATGAAGCTTCTCACCGATTGCCATGGATATCTCTGATACTCTGCGTGAATGTCCGGCTGTGTACCTGTCGGTAGCCTCCAGGGCAAATACCAATGACTGCATGGCACCCAGGAACCGCTGATAGAGTTCATTTCTTTGCTCTGCTATCTTCCCCTCAAGGTGCTGCTGGTAGTCATGCAGTTCAAGCTCCATTCGCCGTTTCTCTATCCCCCTGTTTACACTATGGGTTACAGCATTCAGGTCGAAAGGCTTGGTTATATAATCGTAAGCACCCTGTCGGATTGCTTCGACGGCAGTATTGATATCACTAACGCTGGTAGCCATGATAACTACCACGTCGGGATAGCTCATCTTTATCTCTGGTAGTAGCTCCATTCCCGATTTACCGGGCAGATTAATGTCCAGCAGTATAAGGTCAACTGGTGCTGCCTTGAGTTTAGCTAAGGCTGCAGGGGCATCTTCAGCCAGCAAACACTGGTAGCCATCGGTTGTCAGCTTATTCTGGAGAAGAAGCCTGATTGCCTTTTCATCATCGACTATCAGTACTACCCCTTTTCCTTTTTTCATTTTACTTACTTCCAGACTTGATTCCATTTTTCTATAAGAGCGATACCTCTCATATTAAGCACGGTATTCTTTGTCAACCTATATAGCTGTAAGTTAGTTAATCATCACTATATAACATGAAATGGCAAAATAATACAAGTCCGTCTCCGTCGTACTTCGTTCATAGCTTCAGGATAAGAAATAGCTGATAGAGGCTGACTCCATACCTCTCCTCCCAGATTGCCACGTCGCTTTCGCTCCTCGCAATGACAGTAAGAAGACCGGAGACGGAAGACGGTAAGCGGGAGACGGGAGACCTAGGAATAGCTGATGGCTTCTCGCAGTGACTTCATTATACTGTGATACCTGCGGAAGCTGGTATGAGCTGCACCTCGTCTTATGGTCAATCATAAGGAAGTAAGGATTTCTGGCGAATCTGAAAACCTTAGTTCGTTTTATTCCTAAAATTGGCTACTTAGTACTAATTTCTCATCCAAAAAGGTACTTTCGGGTGATTGTGCAAAGCTACCTTGCGCCTTATAATCAAAAATGAAGATATATTTAAATATAATATCTGAAATATATGTAGAGGGGGTTTTATATATGCCATTATCAGTAAACGAAAAGAAGTTCTACCGGACCTCTGAAGCCTGCGCTTTAGTTGGTATCAGTCGTATGACGTTTCTGCGTTGGGTTCGAGAGGGACATTTGCCAGACGTCTCGAATAGAGATTGGAAGGGCTGGAGACTTTTTACCGATAATGACGTGGCTAGATTGAAACTTAAAGCCGATTTAATTCAAAAGGTTAGGAACGAGGTGGATAAATCATAAGCTTTCGTGGAAGCCATCTAGTTTTACCAAAGACAAATTAATTAAAAGCATCGAAGATAATGAGCAATGTTAATGTAATAGAACCTATTGATACTGAGACTCGACCTCGCAGTACAGACCAGGTAAGCTGCCGGGTGACGAATTCATTGCTCAGGTATCTAGAGTCGTTGCATTACGATGCGAGCTCAATAGTTGAAGGTTTACCTTATTCTAAGGAGTTTCTGAGCAATCCACTCAACTGGATACCTTATTCTGTACGAGATGAGTTACAGCAAAGAGCCTCTAAACTTGTCGGTGATGAAGAGATAATGTACAAAGTTGGCCTATCCACTCCTAAGTTCGACTCAATTAGAGGCATTGAGCACATGGTACGGTTACTGGGTAGTCCGAAGCTGGCCTATCGAAGCGTTCCTAAATATGCCAGCCTATTTGACAGGATAACCAAATTTGAAACGGATATAGTCGATGACTGTAAGGCGGTAGTGACCATGTCTATTGTCAAAGGCTATCCGCTTTCTAAAAGCGCCTGTTATTATGCCCAGGGCATCCTTGCAGCTATACCGACTCTTTGGGGACTACCATCAGCCGAGGTAACCGAAATGCAGTGCCAGTTTGAGACTCACGATGGAGAAGTTAGCAGAGAGGCAAGCTATGGTGCTGGTAAATGCATCTACGAGATTACCTGGCAGCCTATGAAACCCTTGCATTCCAGGATAGGTGACAGACTTTTAGGGAGAGATAATGATAGAGCCGCTGCATTGAATAAGCTGGAAAAGAACTTCCTGTTGCTTGACCAAAAGAATAATGAACTTGTCCAGCGTAACAATCAGTTATCTAAAGTGAGAGAGATTGCACTGGGACTTGATAGTGCTACAACTGTTGACCAAGTGTATAAACTGGTTGTTGATACATCAAGAGGAATCCCTGGAATCCGATTTGTACTGGTCCACGAACTGGATGAAGCAAGGCAATTGGTCACGACTCCTTATTACTCCAAGATAAGGAATGATAGTCTTTACAGTGCTTTAAAATCAATTGGATTCGATCCTGATAAGGAATTGGGCAAAAACCCAAATGACCGGAAACTTGTATTTAAAGTAAACAAGTTGAAAATATTACAGGACTATGTCACTAATCCACATACGATTATCAGAGAACGGCTGAGCGAACTACTTGGAGATATCTGGCCAAAAATGTTATGTGATTCTATTCAACGAATACTCTCAGTCAAACGCTTTGTTCTCGTACCAATAATTATCGACACCAAACCGTGGGCATCTATGTCCTTTTTCCTTGATGGTAATGTGCCAATTGATATGCTGGAGATGGTCGCAGCACATTGCGCTATTGCTATTAAGAATGCGAGCACTCTGGAATCTCTTCAGCAGCATAATAAGGAATTGTCTTCAGTAAATTCAATTATCAGCAAGACCTCGAGTTCTTTAAATACCAGCACGGTACTTGATACTGCTGTGGAAGAAGTAAAATATATCTTTGAAGCCGATGCTGTAGGCCTCCACCTTATTAATACCAGTGGTGATATGCTGGAATTGTATGCCCAAGATGGTATGCCAGTAGATATGGTGAACAAGGTGAAACACATAAGACTAGCAGATAATATAATCGGGAAACATTTCCTATTACCTGATCAAGTAACAACAGGTGATTTTTCGGATTACCACAATTTGTATTCTGAATTGAAATCCTGTGTTAAAGATGGAATCTCCGTTCCTTTTACTACAGCAGTACTGTCCGCGAGAGGGAAACGATTGGGTATGCTGACAGTAGTTCGCATGCAAAAAGGAGCCTTTAACGAAGAAGAACAAACCCTCTTTATATCCATCGCAAACCAGCTTTCCATAAATATCGAAAATACAAAACTGCATAGGAATATAACTAATTCAGAGAACAGGCTTAATCGTATTATACAATCTGTTTCTGAAGGCATTACTGTAACAGACTTAAAGGGAAATATTCAGCAGGTCAACGAAGCTGTTTTAACAATGCATGGTTATCAGACAAAGGAAGATTTGATTGGGTGTAGTAGCTTTCAGCTTATTGCCAAAAAAGACCGTGACAGGGCTATACATAATTTTAAAAAGGCTTTAGAGATAGGGAAAAGCGGAATTCTTGAATACACTTTTATCAGGAAGGATGGGTATGAGTTCCCTGCTGAAGTCAGCACTAACCTGATAAAAGATAGCAAAGATAACCCAATAGGATTTGTTGCCAGCACCAGGGATATAACCGAGCGTAAAGAGTCCGAGCTGAAGCTGCGTGAAAGTGAAAGTAAATATCGCCTCATTACCGATTCAACTACAGATCTCATATCAGTACTAACGTTTAAAGGAATATACACTTATGTTAGTCCTTCCTATAGGATGATGGGTTATAAGCCGGAAGAGCTGGTTGGAAAATCTGGGTTTGACTATATACACCCTGATGATAAAAAGGTTCTTGTTCCCTTGATTGGTAAATATGCGAACATGAAGTTACGAGATTTGTTTGGACTTAAAAAGGAAAGCATATCAAAAGAAATCAATTTTCGGTTTAAGGATAAATCAGGTCAATGGCACTATATAGAAGGCACTGCAAACATGGTAGATGCCATAAAAGGCAGTGGTCTTAACATAATGCTTACCTGCCGTGATATGACAGAGCGAAAGCAGGCACATGACCTTCTTCGACAGTCAGAGGAAAAATATCGAACAATTTTCGAGTCATCCAATGACATAATTATTCTGTTAGACAAGAAAGGGAATATAGTCGATGTCAATGGAAAGGTACGAGACATTGGTGGATATGATAGGGAGGACTTTATAGGTAAGAACTTCAGGTCATTCATCAAAATCATGTCTAAAAAAAGTATAGCTACCATTGCTAAGAACTTGATGAAAAGAACGTTGGGTTTCACTGTACCAGCCTATGAAGTTGAAATGTACAATTGCAATGGAGAACTAGTAAACATAGAGATTAATGGAGTCGCTGTGGAAAAAGAAGGAGAAATAATAGGCTCATTGGCAACTCTACGAGATATCACTGAGAGTAAGAAGGCGGAAACTTCTTTAAAGAGGCAGAAGGAATTAATCGACCGTATTCTGGAAAGCACTCCAAACGCGGTACTTGTTGTCGACAGGAGGAGCAATATTGTGCTAGCAAACCGTACATTCTGTGAGAGCTTTAGTATCAGAAAGCGTAGGATCGAGGGTATGCCATTAGGAACGATGATTCCGGTAGCTAGTGTATCTGATGCAGTATCAATGGTGTTAGCGAAAAATAAACCCCAGTGCAAAGTAGAATTTAGTTATAAAGTTAACAAGCGCGATAAATCCTTTATTGCCAGTATCATTACCATGGATGAAAACGAAGTTCTGATAATCATTAATGACATTACTGAGGAAAGAGAAAGGCAGGAAAGATTGTATCTCACTGACAGGCTGGCATCTGTTGGTGAGATGGCATCAGGAATCGCCCATGAACTTAATAATCCATTGACCGGGGTGATTGGCCTGTCTCAACTTCTAACGGATGAAGAAAAATTACCGGGAGAAATAAAAGAAGACGTTCAGGCTATATACAGCGAAGCACAACGAGCTGCAGGAGTTGTTAGAAACCTGCTTACCTTCGCCCGGAAGCATGCTGTGGTTAGAGAACCGATACAATTGAATAAAGTGTTAGAAGACGTGCTAAAACTGCGAAAATATGAGGACAAAGTGAATAATATTATAGTCAATACTTCTTTTGATACCGAGTTACCTGTAACTATGGCTGACTACTTCCAAATGCAGCAGGTATTTCTAAATATTCTTCTAAATGCTGAAAATGCTATGACTGAAGCGCATAGTGGTGGCACATTAACGGTAACTACAAAACGGGTAGACGGTACAATTAGAATCTCGTTAACAGATGATGGCCCCGGTATTCCTAAAAATAACCTTGGTCATATCTTCGATCCTTTTTTCACTACCAAGGAAGTAGGAAAGGGTACGGGACTGGGACTGAGCATCTGCTATGGCATAGTCTCCAGCCACGGCGGTAAAATATCTGTCCAGAGTGAGCTAGGTAAAGGAGCTAACTTTATTGTTGAATTACCTATCACAACTAATTGATAAGGAGAGCACAGTTATGTTAAATACCAGTAGT
>CAYVML010000040.1:0-2162 GCA_964452475.1 uncultured Dehalococcoidales bacterium | reverse complement strand
TTGAAGATGAGCCAATCATCGGGCGTGTATGCCGTAAGACTCTAACTGCAGATGGTTATGATGTGGATATAGCACTTAACGGGTTGATAGCTAAAGATATGGCTGATAATAGTATTTATGACCTTTATCTTAGTGATATAAGGACCCCAGGGATGAGTGGAATAGAATTTTACTATTACATGAAGAAAGAACACCCTGAGCTTGCTAGCCGGGTTGTATTTACTACCGGAGATAGTCTGAGTAATGATACTAAAGCATTCCTGGAAGAATTCAATGGGGCTTTTTTATCTAAACCATTTACACCTGATGAATTGAGAAAAGCAGTGAGGGAAGCTCAGAGTAGTGTTAAGTCGTAAAATATAATAAAGAGAAAAACATTGTTTAACAGATGGAGGATGTAATTTGGCGGCTAATGGAATTCAATTAACTAACGTGCTCGTTGTCGATGACGAAGCAATAATACGCAGAACTCTATGCAAGAGGCTTAGCAAAGAAGGTTACTCCTGTGCAGAAGCAGCTAGCGCTGAAGATGCCTTAGAAATGCTTGAGAGCATTATGGCAGAGCTCATAATACTCGATATCAGGATGCCCGGCAAATCAGGGCGTGATATTCTGCCGGTAATCAGGCAGAACTATCCTGACTCTTCAGTAATTATGTCTACTGCTGTAGCTGACAGTAATGTAATCATAGAATGTATGAAGAAGGGCGCTCAGGACTATATTATTAAGCCCTTCGACCTGAATGAGGTCGCCGCCAGTGTGCAACGAGCCATGCAGATGCGGAAAGTTGAGATTGAGATCAAGGACTATCAGCAGAACCTTAAGCAGAAGATTGATACTCAGAAGAAGCAAATCAGAAAGTTATTTGTAGCTTCCATTGAGTCTCTCATCTCTGCAATCGAAGCCAAGGACAAATATACAGCTGGGCATTCTAACAGAGTATCTGAATTGTCTATGATGATTGGGCGAGAACTCGGCTTGACAAAAGAAAAACTAGATGACTTACACTGGGGTAGCCTGCTACACGATGTTGGCAAGATAGCGGTTGACCCTATAGTGCAAAATAAACCAGGCCATTTAAATGATGAAGAATACCGACACCTTATGAAACATACCCAGGTGGGAGCTCGTATTGTGGCCCCCGTGGCAAATGAAACTGTGGTTAGTATAATCAGGCATCATCATGACCGCTATGATGGCCTGGGGATTAACCAAACCACTCGATATGAAGATATACCAACGGAGGCTAAGATTGTGGCAGTGGCTGATACCTTTGATGCCATGACATCTGATCGTCCGTATCGCCAAGCTATGTCTACCGAGCAGGCAATAGCTGAAATCAAGCGTTGCGCTGGTAATCAGCTTGACCCTGTAATTGTCTCAGCCTTCCTTAGGATACCTATAGCTGAACTCATACTGGTACAAACGTCCATCTTGCAAGCCGGGTAATAGTAGTTATACTCATATGAGATCAGCTCCTCAATCAGTATCCTGTACTGGTTCTTAGTATGCTAGTCAGCCGAGTGTTGCTAGCTGAGTGCCTTGTAGCAGGATTTCAAGCTTATTTAATGTCGGCGTGGTAACTTTGTAATGACCTGACACCAGGACTCCCTTTGAGATGGGCAGCAATCCCTTTGGCTGCCGCCGAGGCTGCTGCCAGGGTGGTGATATAGGGTATCCGATACTTGATAGCTGTCTTCCTGATGTATGAGTCGTCATGCTGGCTAAGCCTGCCGGCGGGGGTATTAATCACCAGTTGTATCTCACCGTTCTTTATGCCATCTGTTATGTTGGGGCGCCCCTCGTACATTTTAAGGATAAACTCGGATTCAATACCTTTACTGCTGAGAAACTTGCGAGTACCATGCGTGGCTTTAATCCTGAAACCAAGCTCCTTAAACTGATTCGCCACATCCAATAAAACTGGAGAATCCTTCCTTGAGACGGTGATTAGCACAGTACCATGTTCGGGAAGCATCTGTTGTGCTGCCTCCTCTGCCTTGAAGAATGCCAGGCCGAACGAATCGGCGATGCCCAGTACTTCTCCAGTGGAGCGCATCTCCGGGCCTAGAATGGGGTCTACCTCCGGGAACATGGGGAAGGGGAATACCGCCTCCTTGAGTCCGAAATGTGGAATCGTCCGTAGCTTCAGATTGAGTTCG
>CAYVML010000039.1:0-9645 GCA_964452475.1 uncultured Dehalococcoidales bacterium | reverse complement strand
CAGTAGGCACAAGCAACACTCTGGCAAATATACTTGGCATTCCTCTGGACGCAAAACAGGCTATCCAGCTACTGATTCATTTCGGGCAAACGAAGACCATTGACGCCCTACAGATAGAGGACAGATTATTTTTCATGAATGTCTCTACGGGATTCTCTTCATCTGTGGTGAAAGATTTGGATTCCACCAAGAAATCCCTACTTGGAATATTTGCTTACATATTTACCGGCCTGCTGCACCTGCCGAAAACGACTCAGCATACATTCTCTGTAGCAATAGATGGGAGGTGGCAACAGATGAAAGCAGCAGAGTTGTTTGTAGCCAATTCCGGAGTACTGGGCAGGCCACAATACACTGTATCGGACAGCAAGTTTGACGATGGAATACTGGAAGTATGCGTTGTTAACAAGCCCTCTATCAGGGGAGCATTTGATATTGTGCTGGATATTCTCATCAGAAAACGGAAGAAAGAGTTCCACCTCATCGGGCAGGGGAAATGCGTCACCGTGTCAACTGAACAACCACTGCCGGTACAGGCAGATGGAGACATCATAGGAGAAACTCCAATTACTGTAGAGGTCCTGCCTGGGGCAGCAACGTTCATCGTCCCAGCATAATAAAGCAAAACAACCAGCGAGTGTATACACTGATTTAGCTTAGCAGGGGCAGGGTATCAGGTGCATAGGGGAGTACACAGACCGAGGCCTGCTGCCCGTGGCGCGTAAGAGAATCTTCAAGTGCTTCATCAACGGTAGCAAATGGAGTGAAATTCACCGCCTTCGCATCTTTATCGCTGATGCCACTGGAGACCAGACAAATCCTGGCACGCCGTCGTGTATTTGCCCATGCCATTGCCAGAGCACCAGCGACCGAATCTTCGATCTCTCCAGAACGCACCATCGCATCTATTTCCTCCAGACTGCGTCCGGCAAACTGAACCATCTCAGGATGTGTCACCGCAACTCCCTCAGGACAAGGGGTTACTACGATTATAGTGCCACCGTCACGAACACAGCGTTCCGCAGCGTAGAGAGATTTGTGGGCTTGCCAGAACTCAATATCACAGGGGTGTGAACCAGCGATAACTATATCCGTCTTCTTGGCGACAGCTACACCATACACGCGGCGCGATAGCTCAACGCCCTCCCGAAAAGCAGCTCTGGGATCTCCAAAGACAGCCTTCACCACTCTTCCATCAGCATCCAGTACTGTATTAAGGATAGCACGCAAGCCTGCCCTGTCAGCGATTGCCTCCATCTCATGCCGAACTTTATTCTCCAATATGCCCAGCATACTCAAGTCACAACTGCGTACAGAGAGCAAATGAACCTCTCCTGTCGTCTGCACTCCGCATATACCTGGCTGGATAATCTTGGCTCCTCCAGAGAAGCCCGGAATATGGTGTGGCACTATCGTTCCTATCCCTAATAACAGGTCAGCATCAACGACCAGACGGTTTAGCATGACCGGAATACCTGCCTGTGTAGTTCCCATCTGTACCAGTACCTTATGGTCAAAGGCGTCATGATTTATTACCTGTATACGTCTGGTAACAGCACTGCCGTATTTTATTTCTATCTCCCCAGCAGTCATTTTACGATGCGTGCCCAGGGCAATAAGCAACTGAACAGCATCATCAGCAACACCTGCAGCGTTAATTGCATCAAGGACTTCCGGAAGGATAATATCGGTTGGAGTAGGGCGAGTTATATCATCTGCCACTATGACAATGCGCTTCACGCCCCGGGCTAAATCGGTTAAGGAAGGAGCAGCAACAGGATTTGATAGTGCCCGACTTACTTCAGCAGCAACGTCTACTACCGGGGTTACTTTATAAGGGGCATACACCCCTTTCAGATTTTCCTCTGGCACCGAGAAGGAGATTCGCTCTTCCCCATAAGGTATCTCTATACGTTTATACTGAACCATTTTCTATTCCTCTTTATTTTATTATATGTCAGTATAGCAGCTCAGTGGGCGCCAAGCTATGATACAATTCAAAATCGGTTTAGTAGAAATCTACATATACCTGAAACGGCAGATAGGAGGCAAACATGCATATCAAGCTAAGTTTCCTGGGAGCAGCTCAAAATGTCACCGGTTCACAGTATCTTGTTGAGGTTAACAGTTCCAAGTTCCTGGTAGACTGCGGGTTATATCAGGAAAGACAGCTCAAGGATAGAAACTGGCAGCCCTTCTCTTTCAATCCTGAGAGCCTGGACGCCGTATTATTAACCCATGCTCACCTGGACCACTGCGGCTTATTGCCAAGGCTGGTACACGAAGGCTTTCATGGGAACATTTACTGCACCTCTGCTACTGCCGAAATTGCCAGAATCATCTTCATGGACTCTGCAAAGATACAGGAGGAAGATGCTGAACATAAGAAGAAAAGACACCAGCGTGAAGGGAGGAAAGGACCTCATCCAGAGGTTCCACTTTATACCACCAGAGATGCCCAGAACTGTTTCCCATTACTATCAGATGTCAACTATAAAGAGCCTGTTCAAATCGGTAAGGATATCAACGCTACCTTCTACGATGCTGGGCATGTGCTTGGTTCAGCCATGATAAAAGTCACGGTAAGTCAGAATGGAGATAAACGTAGCCTGCTCTTTTCTGGAGATATTGGCCGTTGTAACAAACCCATTCTACAGGACCCAACCTTTTTCACAGAAGCAGATTATGTGTTGGTGGAATCCACCTATGGGAACAGAACACATGACAGCCAGGATACCATCATCGAAGACCTTGCAGAGGTGGTAAATTCAACTGTGAGAGCAAGGGGCAACATAGTAATTCCAAGCTTTGCCCTGGAGAGATCACAGGAAATACTCTATTATCTTAATGAATTGCTGGTAGCAGATCATATACCACACCTGGTAGTCTTTGTTGACAGCCCAATGGCTATAAACATAACAGAGGTATTCGAACACCATCCTGAGCTATTCGACCGGGAAATGATGGAACTTATACGGCAGAGGAAATCACCTTTCGACTGGCCTGGCCTGAACATGGTCAAGACAGTAGACCAGTCAAAGGCTATAAATTATATAACAGGCAGCGCCATGATAATCGCCGGCTCAGGCATGTGTACCGGGGGTAGGATAAAATACCACCTCGTGGAGAATATCGGCAGGAAAGAAAGCACCCTCCTTTTTGTAGGTTATCAGGCAATAGGCACGCTGGGAAGACAAATAGTCGATGGAGCCAGAAAGGTCCGCATCCTTGGACAAGAATACCGTGTCCAAGCCAGAGTGGCTCAGATACATGGATTCTCCGCCCACGCCGACAGAGATGAGCTTGCTAGCTGGCTGTCATCACTTCAGCAGCCACCCAGACAGCTCTTTGTCGTACACGGAGAAGCAGAGTCTGCAAAGCAATTTGCTACCTACATGAGAGAAAAAACCGGCTGGCATATTTCTATACCTGAGTATCAGGATGAGTTCGTCCTCAACTGATAGAGTCTCCCTTTTTCAGCTCACCTGGCCAGGGCTTTCCGTCCGATTAGCTCCTGCCCGGTATACCATCGCTGCACTGCCTCAACCGCAACCTCCGGTTCATCACATATCCTGAGCAAGTCCAGATCTTCCTCAGAAATAAACCCTCGTCTGAGGACAGAGCCCTGCAACCAGTCCAGAAATCCTTTCCAATAGCTGCTGCTGAACAATATTACCGGGAAGGGTTTCATCTTATGTGTCTGCATAAGAGTCAGCACCTCTGTTAGTTCATCCAGCGTCCCCAGTCCACCAGGAATGATGATAAAGGCGATGGCATATTTAACCAGCATAACCTTACGAGCGAAAAAATGATTAAAGGTTATTGATTTCGTAGTATAAGCATTAACCACTTGTTCCTCTGGCAGTTCTATATTCAAGCCAATGGAACTGACACCAGCATCGAGTGCCCCCTTGTTAGCTGCCTCCATAACACCAGGGCCTCCACCGGTAATAATGGAGAATCCCTTCTGTCCAAGCCGATAGGCTATTTCCACCGTCTGGGTATATAGTTTTTCCCCTGGAGCAAGCCTGGCTGAACCGTAGATGGTTACTGCAGGTTCCACTCCCGTGAGTTTGTCAAACCCTTCTACCAGCTCACCAATTATGCGGAACATCCGCCACGACTCCTCCTTGGCTAACTCGTTAATTTCATAACCGTATTCCATATTATCCCCCACGATATATAAATATAGTCATCATCTAGCTCTTAAAGTATAAATCTCAACCTGAGTCAACGCTACTGACACTCCACATATATGGATGGAGGTGCAAATTCTACCTGCAAGTGGTACCACGCCTCGCTACTACAAGCACCCCCACCATGGCAGCTATTCCAAAAGCACTATTCCAGACTATTTTATTACCTTCGCCAACAGGAAGAGCCTCTCCACCTACTGACGCCACCGCATAGTTCAGGCGACAAGCCTCACAGGCTACCAACGCCGAGTGATAGCCTATCCGCATATACCCTTCTTCTCCCCAATCTGAACCCCAGCTATTACGAAGTATCCAGTAACCGCTTGTCTCCGGATCACCATTGTCATCCCATCCTACCAGGGAAATAGCATGATTGGTCGGGGTATAGTAACAGGGGTCTGCTGAGCACTCGGTATTCAAATCCTGGTATATACCCTCGTCATAAGCAGAGAAGCCCCCTCCCACCCATACAGCAGCATCGACAGGGCCAAAGTTCATAATAGCTTCTTTTATCGACAGGACATCACCACATGGAACCCGCCGCCAGGAATTAAAGATTATACGCCGATCGTCCCAGTGAGAACACTCTCCTGGCTCTATGGTTATGTAAGGGAAATCATCTTCGTTGCATACCCCTTCAATAGTAAGCGCTTCGAGCTCTGAATAGGTATAATCAGCGCCTAGGCAGCCATAGAAATGCTCGTTATACTGGGGCAGGCTGCCAAGGCACCAAATGACAAAGGACTCAGAGAAATCAGCACAATTCTCGTTATAGTATCCATTAGCCCAGTTATAGACCCCCTCGGCAGCAGCACAGGCAGCGAAGGCATAGCAGGAGCCGCAGTAACCCTGGTCTCTAATTCCTCCAATATAGGAGTATCCATTCTTATCACGCCAGTCGAACGCAGCAGGAAGTCCATATCCGGTATAACTGCTTCCCTTAACGCATGGCTCTCCCTTCCCCAATTCGTCAACCATAGTTCTCCTCGTTGATGCTTCTCCTTGCAAAAGCTCGCCATTGCTTGCCATTAGCTCCAGCATAGGTATTCTATCTATCCCTCCCATGCTAGCACCCTTCTTAGAAATACAGACAGCACATTTACTAGAATAAGTCCCCTTATCCACCACCTCTGTTTCAACGTCATAGCCATGCAGGGCGCAATAGGAAAACTCCTTGCCCGCACTACCATAGAAGAAATCCCAGGCATCACACTCCGACCCATCGGGAAAGATACAAATGCCATATTGATTCCCATCGCTATCTATCCTGATTTCATACTGATATGCCATCATATCACAATATACTGCAGCAGGGTTTTTGGAGCCTCGTACAGGTTGATGTTTCGTTGTCAGAGAGCCATCTTCAACACAGCAGTAGCAAGACTCACCATCCTGCGCACACACCTGATAGGATAATACTCCATGAAAGGGAATAACTGACGCTATGGCAATAAATACGGTTAATAATATAACGGTTAAGAACATCTGCCTAACAGATAGATATCCTATGTAGTTTCATTCCCTCCTGTTTCTATAGGCGACATTATATTCCCTATCATACAGCGACACAATCCCATTACAAATAGGCAAACTACTTGACAATGTATATTAATCCTCATAATATCCAGTAGTGCACGATTTTTTTAATGTACTACTGCTTAGCTTCATGCCTTTATTTATAGCCATCGACCCTTTAAGTAAGCCTCCTTTTGTATTAACCATCACAGAAGGGTTATCTACTCATCAACGCCGCAAGTTAATCCACACTGCGATGGGAACCGCGGCGCTGGTTGGGCTAGCCTTTTTATTCTTCGGACAATTCGTATTGAGGATAATGGGAATTTCGGTTGGAGCTTTTGCTATCAGCGGAGGGCTTATACTCCTTGTGCTGTCAATTAACTATATCACCAAGGGAAGGATGGTAGAGACCAGTAAACAGGCAATGTCAGCTATAGTCCCGATCGGCACGCCGCTAACCGCTGGACCTGCAACAATAACTACCTTACTGGTGTTACAGAACGAGTTTCCCCTGAACATCGTGCTAATTTCCTTCGCTTTTAATTTATTATTGGCATGGGGAATCCTGCTCCTAGGCAATAAACTTATCAGAGTGCTCGGAGAGGGTGGCTTTAAGGCCATATCCCAAGTGTTCAATCTACTGCTGGCAGCCATCGCTATAACTATGATGTTGCGTGGCTTGGATATGCTGGGGATAATTAGTCTTGCAGCTTAGTATTCTCAGGAAATACCTGGCGCATGGCATAATCAACCAGTCATTATAAAAGTATGAATGAATTTACATTGTTTATTTCCTATTATCATGGCGACACATGCCCCACTGGATACTACTTATACTGTTCTGCCCTGCACACTCTAAATAAGCATCTTTTTTATCAAGGTTACTGCACAGCATATAACAGACGCTTGACGACTGCGATAGTAGATGTCAAGATTTAACAAAGCAGAAACATGGGATTATTTATTTAACCCGATAAATAGCTACCAAGATAATGTTTAGTTATGAAATGGAATAGTAATCCAAATAGAAAAGGTGGGTCTTTTATAGATAACCTCAATGAGGGAAAATGGTCTACTATCCCTGGCTTAAAAGAACTGGCACTGAAGGCTATCTCACGCATTCAGAGAGATAAAAGCTGGGCTGGCCACATTTTTTCTGTGGATAGTGGACGTATACATGGTGTCCTGCTCTATAAAAAATCCTTGCCGTCAGTTCCTGAACAAGGACCCTTAGCTAATGATTCCAATAATTCCCGCAAAAGGAAGAGTGAAGCGATAGCAAACGACAGTTTTAAGAACTCATCAGGTATTTCGAAGGAGGGAAAATGACTGAACATATTGGCATTATCGCCTGTAGCCCTGAGGGAGCAGCACTTTGTTACCGTACAATCTGTAGTGAGGCAGCAAATATCATGGGGAAACATGCCTTCCCTGAGATAACCATGCATAGCTTTTCTTTTAAAGATTACGTACAGTACTTGGATACCGAGGATTGGAAAGGGATTGCCAGGTTAATGCTGGCCTCAACAGAGAAAGTAGCGACTGCAGGGGCCGCTTTTGCTATCTGCCCCGACAATACTATTCATCAATCATTTGACCTTGTCATTCAGAAGTCACCTATCCCCTGGCTACATATCGCTGAAGAGGTTGCTGCAGAAGCAGCACGGCGAGGCTATACCCGCCTGGGAGTTCTAGGCACTCGCTCATTGATGGAAGGGGCTGTCTATTCCTCGCGACTTGCCGCCGTCGGCATTGAGCAAAGGCTTCCCTCGGAGAAAGAGCGTGAGCGCATCAATAGTATCATCTTTAATCAACTGGTCGAAGGTCGCTTCCTCCCTGAGGCACGCACATACTTCAAAGAGATCATTGCAGGACTTAAAAAAGACGGCTGCGATGCTGTTGTGCTGGGTTGCACTGAGATACCTCTCTTGTTGCCGGCAGAGGAGGAATCACCATTACCGAAGCTTGATTCTACAAGGCTACTGGCCCTGGCTGCTCTACATAAAGCCACAGGAACAATTCGTAACTGAGTTGACAGCATCAATGGTAAGAATAATAAGGTATCTAAGGGATATCTTTCGAAAATTAGCTGAGCGTCTCCTTCAGACCTTCTCTATAGAACTGATTGTTCGCACTATACAGGAATTAGGGCGTAATGATGCAGCACATCTATCAGCGGGGATAGCTTATTATTCCCTGCTGTCGATATTCCCCTTGCTGCTGGGACTAATAGCTATCCTGGGAACATTTCTTCCCTCTGAAACGGTACAAAAAGAGATCTTTGACTTCCTTGAAGCCAATATACCAATCGCTGTTGATATTGTACAGCGTAATATTTTCAATGTAATACAGTTCCGTGGCAGGCTAGGAATAATAAGCCTGGGAGGGCTTTTATGGACAGGAAGCCTGATGTTCGGCGCGATAAGTCGTGCTATAAACCGTGCCTGGAATGTTCACCATGACCGACCCTTCTACATCAGGAAGCTAAGGGATATAGGAATGACTGTAGGCATTAGCATCTTATTTCTTATTTCACAGGGAACCACTGCTGTCTTTTCCATCCTGTATAGTTTTAATCTTCCACCTCTTCCCTTTCCCAACATTGATCCTAACATCAACATAACTAGTAGGCTCCTGGCTTTCTTCATCATTTTTATTATATTTCTGTTGTTGTATAAATTTATTCCCAATACCAAAACCCACTGGCGCTATATATGGACAGGAGCACTAGTGGCCGCCGTCCTTTTTGAGGCTTCGAGAAACCTGTTCGTATTCTATCTCAATAACTTCGCCCACTATGAGATGGTCTACGGCTCTGTGGCTTCTATAATTGCCCTGCTCATCTGGATCTTCTTCTCTGCCCTCATACTCGTCTTTGGAGCTGCATTTAGTGCAGAATATACACGCATGCGCCTTGGAGCTCGCCGTGGAGAATCAATACCATCCGATATCTCATGGCTATAAGATATTCAACAAGGGATAATCACCATGGATAATAACAGCCTCGAGATGCTTGAATTCCCTCATATCAGGGAGTTACTAGCTGGCTTTACTTCGTTTTCTACCAGCCATGAACTCGCTACTAATCTTCAACCTCATTCGGATCCAGAGGAAGTCTCCCTGTTATTAAAACAGTCCGCAGAGGCAAGGCATCTTCTATCGCTGGTGCCCGAGTTCTCTATCGGAGATGTTGTCGATATACGAGAAGAGGTTAAGTTAGCAGGGCGTGGAAAGACACTGGAACCTAAAACACTGTTAAAGATACAACAGACCTTAACTTCTATACAACAATTACGCAGCTCACTACAAGAGTTATCAGCAGAGACTCCTTTACTATGCAAACTGGCCTCAGGTCTCTTTGAGCTATACCAGCTTGAGAAAACCATAAGTGACTGTATTAAGGAACCTGGAGAGTTACCAAGTACCGCTTCTCCACAGCTAACCATGGTCAGGCAAAAGAGCCGGCAGGTACGTGAGCAGTTGATAAACCAACTACAATCGATAATCAATTCTGCAAAGGGCAACAGGATAATCCAGGAGCCGATTATCGAACAGAGAGAAGATAGATATGTCATCCTTGTAAAGGTAGAGTACCGAAAGGAAATAAAGGGCATCATTCATGACACCTCCAATTCGGGAGCTACCGTATTTATCGAGCCATGGAGCGTGGTGGAGCAGGGAAACGATCTGAGAGAGCTTATAGCAGAGGAAAGACGCGAGATAGAGCGCATTCTCAGAGAGCTGAGCACCAAGGTAGGAGAATGTGAATCTGAAATATCCAATAACATAATTATAGTAGCTGAGCTGGACCTGGCGTTGGCCAAGGCACGGTATGCCAGGGAAGCCAAAGCAACGGAACCCAGCATCACTGTACCAGGCCAGTGCGGAGAGGTGGATAAAGGCAGCGAGCCACCATTGCTCAAGCTCGTCG
>CAYVML010000038.1:0-9975 GCA_964452475.1 uncultured Dehalococcoidales bacterium | reverse complement strand
ATAGTACAGCTCAGTAAGACGGCAGTGAATGTTGGTGATACCTTTACGGTGAGCGGCTCCGGATTTACTCCCAGTTCTGCCATCACTATAGTTTTTATTACGAAGACGACAACAACCTCTGCTAATGCCAATGGGGAATTCTCGTCAACCGTTACTGTTCCCCCTGGCCAGAGCGGACAGCAGTTGATTACTGTCTCTGGTGGAGGTACTGCGTTGACCCTGACATTCGATGTAGATTCTATACCACCACAATCTCCGCAGCCATTGCTGCCAGCTAATGGGGCAAAAGTAAAATCGCTGGTTCACTTTGACTTCAGGGATGTTACTGACCCCAGCAAACCGGTCACGTATACTCTCCAGATTTCAACTGATAGCAACTTTGGCTCAACACTACTGGAGAAAACAGGACTGACTCAGTCGGGATACACTCTTAGTGAGGGAGAGAAGCTTAGCCAGGGTAGTGAGGGGGCTGCATACTACTGGAGAGTACGGGCGGTGGATGCCGCTGGCAATGAAAGCCCCTGGGCAGGTCGAGGGACATTTTTAATCAGCTTCAGTTTAGGGATGTTGTCCGGGTGGGTCAAGTACCTGCTGATAGGCATTGGCGGAGCAGTCCTATTCCTGGTTGGCTATCTGCTGGGGAGAAGTCCTGGAAGGGCTTGAAGTAGCCTCAATCTCCTGGCAAAAAGTCAAATAGTATTTAAGGGACAGTGTTTTCCTGACATTTGTTGTTGACCAAAATACCAATACTGTTAGCATTTCTGAAAATCCATAATCTCTATTAGGTTTTATTGGACTCGGAATGGTGTCAACCATAGACATGAGGAGTACATGTGGTTGACTTCCATAAAGAACTTGGATAGAATATATGTATGCGTATTTGTGCATATAGACATATAGTGTTGAGGATATGCGAAAGTTAATTAAAGTTTTTGGTGCTCTGGCAGACGAGACCAGAATCAGAATTCTGAAGGCTCTTTGGGAAAGGGATTGCTGTGTATGTGAAGTGATGCAGGCTCTGGATATCTCCCAAACACGAGCCTCGCGCAATTTGAGCATACTGGAGAATGCCGGCTTTATCAGCCCTAGTCGAGAAGGATTGTGGGTGGTCTATTCCATTAACAAGCATAGTAATGATTGTCCCATCTCTCTTCTACAAATGCTGAACACCTGTATGGAGGGGGAAGAGATTATAAAGCTGGATAAGGAGAGATTGAGGAGAGCTGCGAGGACAGGTTGTAGAGCACTGAAGAAATAAGTCTGATAAAGCAGATATGCTACATATATAAAGAGAGGCCCTGGAGGCTTCGCATACGTTTGTATTGCATAAAAGCATGGATTTTTTTACAGGGGTGAGGACAAGCTCTGGTTTATAGAGAGGAAATATGAAAAGTTCAAGCGTTATTTTTAAGAGATTAAGTAATATAGAAGTGCTAGTTCTTGCGGTATTACTGGTACTCATGCTAATCGTACCTGGCTGTGTGACATTTAATCATTTACCAGAGATAGTAAGCCTTGAGGCTGGAGCAGAAGTGATTGGACCATCTAATAGCTGCTTGATTGAGTGCTTGGTATGGGACCAGGATGGCGATGAATTGACTTATAACTGGACAGCCGAGAAAGGCAAGATAACCAGCATAGACCAGAAAGGCACCAGGGTTGCCTGGACTGCACCAAAGGATGAGGGTCTGTATAGCATCACAGTTGTAGTACAGGATGGCAAGGGACGGAGTGATATGGAGGTCTCTGACTCTATTACTATTAAAGTGAAGGATAACCATGCGCCAGTGATTACTGAATTGGTATCTGATTCAGAATGGGTATTGCTCTCAGGTAGCTGCCAGGTTAGCTGTACTGCAGAAGATCAGGATGACGATGAGTTGAATTATGAATGGGCGGCAGTACGAGGTAAAATCTCAGGGACAGGACAAACTGTTGAATGGAAAGCACCGGGTAGTCCTGGATTGTATGAAATCACGTCTGTCGTCAGCGATGGCTATGGCAAGGAAGATACCAGGGTTATTTCTGTCAGCGTATCTCAATATCCACCACCCATTATTGAGGAATTAATCGTTACTCCTGAAGAGCCCCAATATTTCAAAGAACATAACGGTGGGTATAAGATTCTGAGGGATCGAAAGTGTACTATTGAGTGTGTGATTGCTGATCCAAATGAGAGCTTGATATATGAATGGTCGAACGGGAACGATACCTATACCGGGCCTGGATCCGGCGGAGGGTCTTCTTTCGCAGGAGAAGGTTCTATTATTACCTGGACTGCTCCTGGAAAGGGAAGTAATATTACTATTACAGTGTTGGTGTATGATGAGATAGGAAACGCAGCCAGTAAAAGCATCTCTTTTAAGGTGGAAACCTGTGGCTGTGCTTTCTAATGAACATATAGCTCATTATGGCTGAGAAACTAACCCGATAGGTTAACTTTTTACCCTGGAGCCGAGCGTAAAGGTAATTCCAGCTAGTGCAGCAACAGCGAATATAGAAGCGTGGAATGTGCCAGTGACGTCGATAAGCAGGCCAAAGATAACAGGCATAGTGAGCGGACCTATGTTACCCAGTGACGAGATAAGGCCAACTACAGAACCTGCGTAGGGGGAGAGGCGTTCATGTTCCACTGGTATTGCCAGGGTGATAGTAAGTACACCGGTGATAGTAAATCCGGACAGAAACAGACAGAGGAGTAGGATGGGGAATGGGGCGTAGTTCAATCCTATGATGGAGGCGGCTGCTCCTGCACCTAGTAGTGCCAGCAGGTTTCTCTTGTCCTTGAATCTATCTGACACAGAGCCGATTATTGGTCCAGCCAGAAAGAATCCCAGTGGAAGCAACGTGGCTAATGCCGCATTAAGCTGTTTCATAGCCAATACCTTTGGCATCCATGTAGCGAGAGAGTCATAGCTTCCCATGGTAGCTATGAGGAGGAAGAGCAATACCCATACATATCTATCTCTCAATAGCAGGCTAAAACCCTTGATCTGGAAAGTGGGCGAGCCCTTATAGGCGCTTCTAGCGAATAGCCACCAGAGTAAGCATACGACTGCACTAAAAATCGCATAGTAGAGGAGAATAGTTCTCCAGTTTAGTAATTCGAGCAAGTATGCGGTGAGCCCCAGGGCAGTAGCATTGCCAGCGGCGAAACCAGCAATGTATATACCTGTGGAAAGGCCGGTTTTCTGATATGCCCATTCCTTGACTAACAGTATGAGAACGGGTATTACTACAGCTAGCCCAATGCCGAGAAAGAACTGGCTGACAAGTAGGCTGGTGTAACCTGAAGACCATGCCCTGGCAAAGGCGAAGACCAAACAAAAGGGCGATGCTATCCTGAAAGCTCGCAAATAGCCTATTCGATCGGCTATCAACCCCCAGGGCAACCTGAATATGGCGAGTGTTATCATGGTTACCGAGAAGATAAAACCGAATTGAGCGTGTGACAGTTCCATTTCCTCCATGATAATAGTAACCATCGGTGCTGTGGCAAAGAGCAGAAGGTGTAACAGGAAGGCAATACTGAAAGAGAACGCTAACATCAGAATGCGATATTTATTCTGGTCTTTGCTTTCTATCATATAATTCCAACTCTGGATATATTTTGATATAGATGTGTTTACTTTAGACAGAGCTGTTGCCTTTCTTATTCTGTCATAGGAAATCAATATTGGCTTAATGTCCTTTTATTCCCGCTTACACCAGGAGGCTATCTCTTTGTCTGGTTGTTTCCCCACCATTGCTTGATCCTGTCAGCAATCAATTTTTCATAGCCTTGGCTGCTAGGAGTATAATAATGCTTCCTCTGTAGCGAATCTGGCAGATTCTGCTGTTTGACGAAATGGTCGGTGTAATTATGTGCGTACTTATAGCCTCTGCCATATCCCATCTGCTTCATTAAGCCGGTCACTGGATTTCGCAGGTGAAGTGGTACAGGTTCATTGTAGCTGTATTTGACGTCCTCTTCAACATGTGAGTAAGCCTGGTATAGCGAATTGCTCTTCGGGGCAGTCGCTAGATAGACCACTGCCTCGGCCAAGGCTAGTTTTCCTTCAGGCATTCCGATGAAATGTACTGCTTGCTGGGCAGCTACCGCTATTGTTAGAGCCTGGGGGTCGGCCATGCCCACGTCTTCCGAGGCGAAGCGCACCAATCGCCGCACAATGTAGAGGGGATCTTCCCCGCCTTCGAGCATCCGCCCCAGCCAGTAGAGGCCTGCATCTGCATCTGAACCACGCAGGGATTTGTGTAAGGCTGAGATCAGGTCATAGTGCTGCTCTCCCTTCTTGTCATAGAGAACAGCGCGGTGCTGCAGGGTCTCTTCAATAGCAGGCAACTCTATAAAGTGCTTACCGCTACTGTCAGCAATACTGGCGGCAGCCGTCATCTCCAGTGCATTCAGAGCCATCCGTGCATCGCCGTTTGCCATGGTGACCAGGTGTTGCAGTGCTTCCTCGCTTATGTTGATTTTTAGTTTGCCCAGGCCCCTTTCCTCATCCTTTATTGCCTGCTCTACAATCTGCTGAATCTCATTGTTGCTAAGCAGGTTTAATCGGAAAGTGCGACATCTGGAGAGAAGAGGTGAGATTACTTCGAAAGAAGGATTTTCTGTAGTTGCTCCAATAAAGGTGATGGTTCCATTTTCCACAAAGGGTAGTGCAGCATCCTGCTGAGCCTTGTTGAAACGATGTATCTCGTCAATGAACAGGATACTGCGTTGCCCTGATAGTTTTAGTCTTTTCCTGGCCTCATCTATTAACCGTCGTAAGTCAGCCACTCCGGCGCTAACCGCGCTGAGCGAGCTAAAATGTGACCTAGCGACACCGGCTATGATGTGTGCCAGGGTTGTTTTGCCGCTTCCTGGTGGGCCCCACAGAATGATAGATGGGAGTTTATCGGATTCGATACAGCTCCGGAAGACACGGCCAGACGCCACCAGCTGCTCCTGTCCCACAAATTCATCAAAGCTCCTCGGCCGCATCCTGGCTGCCAGCGGCATTTGGTTAAAGGAGTCCCCATCATCCTCTGGTAGTTCAAAGAGAGGCATTTTCTGCATGACTTACCCTCTCAGGTGACAATACCAGTGCTATTATGAGTTCCAGCAGTTATCGTTTGTTTGCTGTCTACTTAGCATTGTCGTCGTACCTTAGGCTAGTTCCTTATAGAAGGAGACGGCATCCTCTTCCTTGTCCATAATCTCCAGTAGAGCAGGTCTTCCTGAGGCTATAATTTTTAAAGCTCTCTTAACAGCAGGAATGATTTCTACAGGTTTATCAACTCTTTCCGTCCATGCCCCCATGCCTTCACCAATCTTGGAGTAGTCACCAGATAGTTTTCCTATCCCACTGAATTTATCTGCAAGGGGATTTGCGTTTTTTGTCCAGCCAAGCCTTCCATTATTAAATACGATGTCCAGTATTGGTATATTTGCTCTCACCCCTGTTTCCAGGTTAATGCCAGCCTGTCCAAAAGCTCCATCCCCTCCTACGTGTACAACGGTCCTGTCAGGCCTTGCCAGCTTAGCTCCGAGGGCTAATCCCAATCCGGCACCAAGCATATGGTCTTTGCCGAAGCCAATATAGCCGCCTGGAATATGAGTTTCCCAGAATGGGGTAAGTGAGTCTCTTGGGCTACCGGAATCATGTGTGATAATAGTGTTTTGCTTATCGAGTACTTTCTGTAAATCCCAGTAAACCCGGTAAGGATTGATCGGTATTTCATCAGAGGTGAGTTTGGGCATCCATTCCTTTAGCCATTCATCCTTTACTGTCTTTATCTCTTTCTCTATAGCCCCATTTTTTCTCTTACCGGTAGAACCAGCCTGTCGTTTTACCTCTTCTATGAGCTGCCTTAATACCAGCTTGGCATCACCGATAATAGCATGCTCAAGCCTATAATCCTTGTTCAGGTCTCTCTCATCAATGGTCGATTGTATAATTCTCTTTCCATCGGGAATAGGAGTGGTGAACATCTCTTTGGTGCAACTGGAGCCGATTGCGAAAACCAGGTCAGCCTTTTTATGGAAATACATCACCATCTTAGGCCGTCCTCGTCCACCTGCTCCTAGTGCCAGAGGGTGGTTTTCAGGGAAAGCACTCTTGCCATTCATGGTGGTGTATACTGGAATTTCCAGCAGTTCTGCCAGTTCACGAAGTTCATCCCAGGCTTCAGCCCAGAGCACTCCTGTTCCGGCGCGGATAACTGGACATTTCGCTGCAATAAGTGACTTAACTACCTCTTTTATGTCAGCAGGGTCTCCAGATGACCTGGTAAGCTTTACAGGGGCATAGTCAAAGAGGGCATCGTCAAATTCATCGTTCACAGCGTCGGCAGGAACATCAACCAGTACAGGTCGAGGTCGCCCATTCTTAAGATAAGTAAAGGCACGCCTCATTATCTCGGGTGTACGGTCGGCAAAGTTTATTGATTCTGCCCATTTTGTTATTGGTCTAAGGTTTTGTACTGCATTAAAATAGGGGTCTGTAGTATACCTGCGTCGTGCTTCACCACTTGGTAGTAAAAGGATAGGGACGCCGTCGCTATATGCTTCCCGAACACCGGCATAGGCTACCTCCAAGCCTGCACCTGCCTGCATGGAAGCAACGCCAATACGTTTTCCAAAAGAAGCACGAGTGAACCCATCTGCTGCCTGCACTGCTGCCTGTTCATCTCTAAATGAGACAAAGCGTATTCCCTCTTCAGCCATACCTTCGTGTATGGGATTGTTGGGAAAGCCAACTACACAGTCCACCCCCTCCATTTTTAATATTTTAGCTATAGCAATCTGGCATCTCATTTGATATACCTCCTATCCTATATTATTACTTATTGCCATTACTCCCTTATTCTTACATATTCCATACAGACTGACAAGCCACCCAGTCTGACTGGAAAGGTATCATACTTCTCATTACTCAAGAAGTGCTAAAGATCAGGTGCCCTTCTCTGCAATGGTACCTCTTAGTTCTTGAGAGAGAAGAAAGACCTGATCTTTAATCGCTACGAGAGAGAATAACTAATCGGCGCTTTTCAGTTCCTTTTCAATCTGCTTGCGAAGCTTGTAAGAGAAGAGCGTTTCATCTAGCTTTACGTCTTCATAGGTCAGGATTGAATCTCTGGCCACCGGGTGCAGAACCTTCGCCTTATTAGTTAGTCCCATGGGTAGATATCCCTGGCTCATGCTTTCCTTTGCCTGTGCCAGTTGTCCATATACAGTATATCCACCTTCCCCATCCAGAACATCCCCTGGTTTAAGGTCTTTCTTGGCTACGGAGGCCACATCTGCCACAAGGGTCTCAAATGAGCCGGTAGCTTCCCCTCGGATGACGGTCGAAGCGACGCTTATGCCAAGTTCTATCCCGATGAGATGGAATGGCCTGTAAAGGGCTGAGTACTCACCTGAAGAGTCGGTATGTAACCCATACTCAGAAAAACAGCGTTTCGTATAGCTAGTGGGAGCTTTGAAGACAACATATACGCCATGCTGCAGTTCTCCCTTTACTGGTGTGCCATCACGGTTTGCCCCAGCTATGACCTCTACTGTTCCGCTGTGTTCCAGGGTCCCTCCTGCAGAGACGGGTTTAAGTTTATCGGCCAGTTCGTTTACCCCTACTGGCAGGAACTGTAACCCGCGCTTCTGAGGCATAAGACTTGCGGCATTTGCTACTGCACACATTTCCACTGCTGATTTTGTCCCATCTAGAAATGAGTTGAACATCTTGGCATTGTCATTACCAGTGGCTATACGTTCTTCAGAAAAACCAAAGTTCTTCCAGACCGTGTCGGGAGTAGAATAATGATATTCCGGCTGGTAGTGTGTCCCTTTGCCAGCGCAGACGACTTCCAGTCCAGCAGTTCGCGCCCAGTCAATTTGTTCACAAATCAAGGCAGGCTGGTCACCATAAGCCAGTGAGTAGAGCAACCCATTTTTATTTGCCTTTTCGGCCAGGGCCTTTCCAAGCAGAGCGTCAGCCTCTACTGTGACCATGATCACGTGTTTCCCTGATTGGAGCGTCTTCCAGGCATGAAGAGTCCCTGCTTCAGGTATTCCAGTTACCTCAAGGATGATATCCAGGTCTGATTCGATTAACTGGTTCGCATCTTCGGTTAAAACAACTTTTCCCTCGCGGGCTTCTTCATTAATGGTGGCGGTTGAATCTCCAAAGGTCAGTGCATCTTCTGGCCAGCCTGTCCTCAGGCATGATTGTCTTGCTTTTTCCAGGTCCAGCTCGGCGATGCCAACTAGTTGCATTCCGGTGGTTAACCTGGCTTGAGCCAGGAACATAGTGCCGAATTTCCCGGCTCCGATTATCCCAATCCTGATGGGATTGCCATCTGACGCTCTTTGCTGAAGAGAATTATACAAATTCATACTATCACCTCACTACTTAACTCTGTATTTAAACAAAGGGGTAATCATACACCATCCGGCGGCATCCGATTTAATCTGGGTATAGAAAAGCAAACTGAATATTATCAAGACACCCTATCGTGTGATACTTTAGACACCTGTTTAGTATCTGTCAAGTGGTTTTCATTGTGTTTTTTAAAGATTGACTATTGTTACCCCATCACCACCTTCGCTTTGCTCCCCTGCCCTGAAAGACTTGACCAGGGGATGAAGGGACAGGAATTCACGGGTGATGTTGCGGACGGTACCTGTGCCATAACCATGAATGATTCGTACCTGGTTGAGATTAGCCATGCTGGCATCGCTAAGATAACCCTCAAGTGCCCATTCCACCTCTTCTGCCCGCTTTCCCCTGAGGTCAAGTTCAAGTGAAACAGGGTGTTTTAAGACATCTTTTTTAACTGGAGCAGCTAATGCTTTACTTTCGCCATCTTCAAGAGCTGTCACTTTTTCCAGGCTATCGCGACTTAGCCATAGCATTGTTTGCCCGATCTGGATTTGAAGCTGATTGGCTTTGCTTGATACCGAGACAACCTTTGCTGCGGTACTTGTTCCTCTAATCTGTACCATGTCTCCCTCTACAATGATATTCCTCTCCTCTTCCGTTTCCTCTGTTTTATCTATTTCAGGTATTTGCAAGACAGCCTCATTCAATTTTTCCTCTACCGCATCCATAGTTTTCCTGGCTTTCTGTATTCCCTGCCTGGATCGCTCCTTACGCAATGTAGAAAGGGACTGGCGAATCTCCTTTTCCAGTTCCGCGGCTGCGCGTACAACCTTATCGCGGGTCTCTTGAACAATGTCTCGCTCTGCTATTTTTAAGCTTTGCAGCCTATCTCCCCATTCTCTCCTTTGCTCTTCCAGCACATCTCTCTTGTTTTCAAGGTCGAGGCGGATGCCCTCGGCCTTTTGCTTCTCTGTCATTAAATCTGAAAGTAGTGTCTCCAGGTCCATCGCTCCTGCTGATAACATTTCTCTGGCACCCGTGACTATTTCAGAGGGCAATCCCAACCTGGATGCGGTAGCCAGGGCATTGCTACCACCGGGGATCCCTATTGTCAGGTGATAGGTTGGCATCAGCGTAGTCGGATTAAAATCGAGCGAGGCATTCCGCAGCCCTGAGTTTGTGTAGGCAAATATCTTCAGGTCGCTGTAATGTGTGGTAGCCACAGTCATTGTTCCTTGCTTTAAAAAATACCGTAAGATGGAGCATGCCAGTGCAGAGCCCTCGACTGGATCGGTGCTGGTCCCAAGTTCGTCAAGTAGTACAAGGCTATTACTGGTGGTATCCCTGATGATACGTATGATATTACCCATATGCCAGCTAAAGGTGGAAAGAGTTTGCTCTATGCTTTGCTCATCGCCGATATCAGCGAAAATGCTGTCAAAGATAGGAAGACAGCTATGAGAAGAGGCGGGAATTGGCATGCCAGCCTGGGCCATCACGCTAAGCAGCCCGATTGTCTTCAGTGTGACCGTCTTGCCTCCTGTATTAGGTCCGGTTATAACGAGGATAGAGTAGTCATTTCCAATTTCTACAGTAAGTGGCACCGCATTTT
>CAYVML010000037.1:0-10250 GCA_964452475.1 uncultured Dehalococcoidales bacterium | reverse complement strand
ATGCATATTCTGCTATCAAAACTCAGAAATGTCCCATGGGAAAAACGAACCGCCTATTTTAAATGTGTAATTGCCATTACTGATCCTAAAGGTAGAGTAGAATTGTGTAACGGCGTTTGCTATGGCATCATCACCTTTGAAGCCAGAGGTGAGAATGGCTTCGGCTACGATCCAGTATTCTACCTTCCGGAACTTAATAGAACGATGGCGGAGCTTCCCAGAGAGAAAAAAAATGAAATTAGCCATCGTGCTAAGGCTGCGCTAAAAGCAAATCTCATATTGAAGCAATTTTATTGAAGTGATACAGTTCTTTTAAGGCTCCCCTTTTAAAGTACTAGCTCTCTATTGATGCCACAGGCATTACATATAGGCAACAGCAATCCTGACATAGTCAATTAATTCAGATATAATTTAGCGCGCAGATATATTTATCTTTCGTTTAATCTAGGAAACTAAATATGGAAATAATTCCGGCTATTGATATTAGAGATGGCAAATGCGTGAGATTATATCAGGGCGATTATAGCCGTCAAACTACTTTCTACAGAGACCCTGCAGAGGTAGCCTTGAAGTGGAAAGCCCAGGGTGCAACGTGGCTGCATATAATTGATTTGGATGGGGCAGCTACTGGAGACCCGAAAAACATGTCAATAGTTGAAAAAATAATGAAGATCGGGGGTTTGCGAATTGAACTGGGCGGTGGTCTTCGGCAAGAGAAAGTCATAGCTGGTGCTTTAATGAAGGGAGTAAAGCGAGTAATTTTAAGTACAATAATTATAGAGAATCCAGCTTTAGTGAAAAATTTATGCCAGAACTTCGGTGATGCCGTAGTAGTTGCTCTCGATGCCCGAGGGGACAAGGTATCTATACATGGTTGGCAGGAAGATACTATTATAGATGTTTCAATTTTCGCACGGCAGGCTATGGAGCTAGGTGTGAGGCGTTTTATCTATACCGACATAAAGAAAGATGGCACACTTAGTGAGCCTAACTTTGATGCCGTAGAGCAATTAATTAAAGACTTAAATCTACCTATCATTGCCTCTGGCGGAATTTCCAAATTAGAGCATGTACGAAAACTTAAAACAATAGGAACTGAGGCCGCTATTATTGGTAAAGCACTCTATACTGGAGATATAAGTTTACGGGAAGCCATAATTGAAAGTGGAGGATAAGTAAAGCCATGTTGAAGCTTAATGAAAAAGGGTTGATTCCAGCCATTATTCAAGACGTTACGGATGCTGAAGTCCTTATGTTAGGTTATATGAATAAAGAGTCGATAAGAAGAACTGTCTCAAGTGGGGATGTCTGGTTCTATAGCAGAAGTCGGCAGGAGCTATGGCACAAGGGCGCTACTTCAGGCAATTTCTTACGAGTACAATCAATCTACAAAGATTGTGACAATGACACACTATTAATTAAAGTTAAACCTGTTGGTCCAGTTTGTCACCTGGGATATCGTACCTGTTTTTTAAAAAGCGATAAAGATTATCGACTGCTAGAAACAGAAGACTCTGTATGAGTTTTCGTAAGACTTGGTTGGTTATCAACTTCGATAACTGCATTTAATGCTGATATAGCAGCCCTAATTTGAAGATTGCCAGGCTCTTTGGTAGTCAGAGACTGCAGGAGTAATCCCGGAGCTATCAATATTCTTGCAATAGGGCTCTGGCTATATTTCGCACTCAGTCTAGTAACTTCATACCCAATAGCTGCTATTAAAGGAAGAAAGGCTATGCGAGACAGTATACTGAGCCATATCGACGGACGTCCTAACAAGGCAAAGATTAAAATTGTAATTATCATCACTGCGAAAATAAAACTTGTCCCACAGCGAATGTGCGCCGTAGAGTAGCTTTTAACTTCTTCCTCCGTAAGAGAACAACCAGCCTCGTATGCATTAATGACCTTGTGTTCTGCTCCATGATATCTATAGATTCTTTTAATATCAGGAAAAAGTCCTATTATCACTAGGTAGGCTATAAAAATGAAGATGCGTATTATCCCTTCAAACAGATTGCTGGCCAAGTCAGAGGTTATATATATATCAAAGTACCGAGTAAGTAAGAGTGGGGTAATAAAAAATAGACCCACAGCAAAAGCTATACTCACGGCAACAATTCCCCATAACGCTATCGCTGGTAAACTCTCTTCTTCCTCTAATGAAGCAACTTGAGCTGAATGAAACAGGCTTTGTATACCGAGAGTCATAGCTTCAGCTAAAACCAGAATCCCCCTTATAAGAGGTATTCTTCTCCCTGCTCCTTTGTAAATATTGGGCACTGGTTGCTGGTGAGTATCTAATGTACCATCCGGTCGGTACACAGAAATAGCGATACTGGTCCTACCTCGCATCATCACACCTTCGATGACTGCTTGCCCACCATAATAAAATGAGTCTTTCATGATGCCATTGTTAAAAAAACAGGGACGGTCTATTACCAGAGCCATCCCTCTCACTCTTAATTACTTCTAAACTCTGATTCAAAAGCCTTTCATATCGTATCGTTTCTTGAAACGCTCTACTCTGCCTCTTGTATCAAGTATTCTTTGCTTACCCGTATAGAAAGGGTGACATTTGTCACATACATCCACCCTTATTTCTGGTTTAACCGAGCCTATTGTAAAAACATTCCCACAAAGGCAGGTCACCTTGCAATTCTCATAGTATTTAGGATGGATCTTGGTTTTCATTATAAACACTCACTTTTTTCTTAGACCTATTTGCTGGCTCATATTTTACTGACCCAGTTATCAAAGCAAACAGGGTATAATCTCTACCTATTCCTACGTTACTCCCAGCAACTATGCGAGTTCCACGTTGCCGAACTAAAATAGTGCCAGCGTTAACTTTCTCACCGGCATATTTTTTTATTCCCAGGCGTTTAGGTTGACTATCGCGCCCGCACCTTGTACTACCACCACCTTTTTTATGTGCCATCTCTATACCTCTGGTTTAACGATTTCATTTACTGTTATTCTCGTATATATTTGGCGATGTCCTCTTTTTCTCCGATAACGTACTTTAGCTTTATATTTGTATACTATTACTTTATCACCTTTTACCTGCCCTAATGATGTAGCAATAACTTTGGCGCCTTTTATAATGGGATCACCTACAAGAGTACTCTCTCCATCACCAATTAGCAGTACCTTGTCCAACTCTACTTTGTTGCCTTCAGGTGCATCTAATAATTCCACCTCTAGAGTATTATTAGGGCTTACTCTATATTGTTTGCCTCCCGTATCAATAATTGCGTAAATATTCTACCTCCAATCTCTAGATGGAAAAAGTACTTACTTACCTAATAAAAGCCGCACCGAGTTACCTATAGCAAATTGTGAACTCAAATTCTACCAGCGTATATAGCTACGTGTCAAATTTAGAATTCAAGTTTAGCGGAGATGTATAATTACTGCACGGAAGGAAGACTAAAAATTCATAGTAATATGAGATTGCCTGTACTAAGTCATGCTTTTTTATTCTAACGTATGGATTTATAATCTCAGATGATTTGTAACATACTATGCGTTATTAAGCATTGTGAGTAGTTGCGATTACCATTAAAAAGTTATATGAAATTCCTTAGGTTTCTATATGCTAGCCAGGAATGAGAAGTAACCTTGTGAAGAAAGAGAGAGTAACTCCATTCAAGACCCTGCTTCAGCAATTTCACTTCAGGGCAAAAAAAAGGTTAGGGCAACATTTTCTGATAAATGAAGATATAGTGGATTGTATTCTTTCTACTGCTGAGCTTAGTCACAACGATATCGTAATTGAAGTTGGCCCAGGCCTGGGCATACTAACCAGAAGAATTGCTGAAATGGCATCAGGTGTTATCGCTGTGGAATTAGATTCAAAGTTGGTTGATGTTTTAACCAAGCAGACAATTTCCCTCCCTAATATACGAGTGGTATACGGTGACATGCTCAAGATTACTCCAGCGCAACTCTTACAGCAGTGGTCAAATTCGCCTGGTTCTCTTAGTGATTATAAGGTAGTGGCCAATCTCCCTTACTATATAACCAGCCCTATTCTCCACCATTTCTTAACATCTTCGCAAAAACCTTCACTAATGGTACTGATGGTACAAAAGGAGGTCGGGGAAGCAATAGCAGCCGTACCAGGGAAAATGAGCTTTCTGAGTGTTAGTACACAGCTTTATAGCAAACCTCGAATAGTGAAATATGTCCCTGCGGAAAATTTCTACCCGGTACCAAAGGTAGATTCGGTTGTGCTATGCCTCGAAGTAAACAGCACTCCACTTGTTGAGGTTAATGATGTTGAGGGCTTCCTTAATATTGTCCATTGTGGGTTTCGTGCTCCACGTAAACAAATTCATAATTCACTGGCTCTTGATTCAAAAATACCGTCCAATCAAATCCTGTTATTATTGGAAGAAGCAGCTATAGACCCCAAGCGACGTCCTGAAACTCTTAATTTACAGGAATGGAAGGAAATATACAGGGTTTTTTATCCCTATAGGAAATGTATTTCATGCTAACAATCCATGCCCCAGCAAAAATAAATATTGTCCTTGAAGTACTGGGAAAAACCAATAACCGTCATCGAGTTATAAGTGTTCTTCAAACGATCAATCTGTGCGATGTCATTAAATTTCGATTGGCTGAAGGTGTATCCTTTAGCTGTAATGAACCAAGCCTGCAATATGGCAATATAGTAGAGGAAGCTGTAAGACTTATAAAAGAGGACACACATAATATTGGAGGGGTACAAATAGAACTCCATAAAATCATTCCATGGGGAGCAGGGTTGGGTGGAGGCAGTAGTGATGCTGCCTCCACATTGTTGGCGCTTAATAAACTTTGGTCACTTGGTCTGACAATTTCTAAATTAACTCAGTTAGCGTCTAAATTAGGTTCAGATGTCGCCTTTTTCCTCCGTGGTGGTACGGCATTAGTGGAGGGAGAAGGAGAAAAAGTCACTCCCTTAATACCTTTATCTCCAACCTGGTTTGTATTGTTGATGCCTCCACTACTTAAAATACAGCATAAAACTAGACAACTTTATAATAATCTGCATGCCAGTAGTTTTACCAGTGGTGAATTCGTATCTGAGGCCATACCGAGTTTATTGCACACAGGGGTGATTCCCCCTCATCTTATGTTCAATGCTTTTGAGAAAACTGCCTTTAATTTTTTCCCAAGACTGGCGGAGTATAAGCAAGCATTTCAAATTGCCGGAGCTAAACATGTACATCTGGCAGGCTCTGGTCCTTGCCTGTTTACTATCACCTCTGATAAAGAACAGGCTGGTCATCTTTGCTCAGCTTTAAGGGAGGAAGGTTTGGAAAGCTATATCGCGTCCTCTCTAGCTGAAAGAAATAATAATTATCGTTGAATGCTTCAATGTATTTATCGCTTGACTGGCTCAGGTTACTTATTTAAGTGTTTTCAGCGATAGAGCTAACCGCAGTTCTTCTTCTCTGCTACCTACCTCCCCATCCAGCTTTGCCCTGTGTACAGTCTTTAGAATTCTACCTAGAACTGGGCCAGCAGGAATTCCCAAGTTTATTAGCTCTTCTCCATTGATATCGGTCTTAACATAACGCAATTTATTCAGGAATAGTTCAACATTTGAATGAATAGCAGACAATTTTGAAGTTATGGCACTGGTTTGGATGGCCAATAAATCATATTGATTTAGAAGGTAATAGATCTCGCTATATCTGATAGCAGGGTCAGTTAGTAAATGTAGCTCACTTTTCAATTTGATTGTATCTCTTAGCGTTCTGGCTAATTTTAGTGGAATGTTGAGGCGGTGAATAAATTGCTCAATCTCCGAATCACTAAAAGGATAGATGAGCAGGCACAGATATAGTGAATATAGTTGATCAGTTGTGTTGAGTAAACGGGCTTTTCTGAACTCTTTATAAGTTTCCTCTCTATAGCTAGCTGATAAATTTATTTTTTTTAGCGCACCGATTTCTTCCAGCTGTTTTAGTATCCTCTCCGGGTATTCTTCCTTGAATATTAGCTCTAATTCATATCTTAGGCGGTCACCGCTGATTGTATCCAGCATGGTAATATCTCTTCGAATTGACTTCTCCGTTTGCAGTTCAAATACAAAGCCCAAACGTTGCTTATAGCGAAAAGCTCTTAGAATTCTGGTAGCATCATCACGGAAGCTATCTGGATGTAAAACCCGAATCAGATGCTTATCCAGGTCGTTTTTACCACCGCAGGGGTCGATTAATTTCCCATAGTCATCACAGTTTAGTGATATAGCCATGGCATTGATTGAGAAATCACGCCTGAAGAGATCTATTGAGAGAGTAGCTGGTTTCACTACTGGTAAGGCACCAGGCCTGGGATAAGTCTCGTTACGTGCGGTAGCTATATCCAGAGTAAAATTATTGTACCCAAGCTTAGCAGTTCCAAAATGAGGGTGGATAATCAACTTTGCTCTGGTTACTGAGGCAACTCGCTTAGCGAGGCTTAGCGTGTCACCTTCGATAACCAAATCTAAATCAAGACTATGGTGGTTAAGGAGTAAGTCGCGTACAATGCCACCTACCAGATATAGCCGCTTCCCAGAAAGATTGGCTTCTTTTCTAACGGCGCCAAGCAACTCTTGAACCTGCTGGGGCAAATATCGTTCAAGTTGTGAGGCAAGATTCATTTCTTCAGTCATCTTCGCCTCGATTATAGCATTGCAATGTTCATGATACTCACTATGTTAAATTAATTTACGATAATGCATGAACTGCACTTGTTGATACCCTAAATAAGGATAATTGCCATATTACCCAGATATATACCATAGCAAACTCTTATCACCTAAAATAGAAAGCCCGCTCTTTTCTCCTGAATGATAGGCCCGCTACAAGGCCTAAAACGAGTCCACCAAGGTGAGCCTGCCAGGCAATATGTGGCAAGAACGAGATCAGGAGGAAAACCAGAACAGCAGCCCATAGAGGGACTGCAACTGGAATGAAGAATATGTAAACAGGTAGTTTAGGCACAATTATTACCAATACACCTACAAGTGCAAAAATCGCTCCAGAAGCTCCAAATCCAAGAGTAGTTGGATTGCCCAAGAGGAGGTAGAAAATATTTCCAAGTATGCCGCCAGCAAAATATACCTTTAAAAATTTATTCTCTCCCAATAGTTTGATTATTAGATTGCCCACAAAATACAGGCTTATCATATTGAAAGCTATATGCCATAATCCTCCATGAACAAAGAGGCTAGTTAGTATAGTCCATGGCCGACTTTGGAAAAGCGCTGGAGCCAAACCCATAAAGGAAACCATATCCGGTCTTACCAGAGTAACCAGGAAGATTAAAAAATTTATGGTGATCAGGAACCAGAGTGAATTCAAAGTAAAAAAATTATAATCTCTCATGCATCTCATTATAAAGTAACGCTAACCAAAGGTTCAATGATTAGCTACATAGTTCCTATAGATGTAACGTCTCCTTCACTATGTCCACCAGTAAGCAAGGAGTATTCCCAACACCGCTCCCATCACAACCTGGAATCTAGTGTGCCCTACCAGTTGTTGCAGGAGGTATTCGAATTCATAGTGTGTTTTAGGAAAATTGTCAAGTAAATGGTTCAAAACAACAGACTGCTTGTCTACTGTCTGGCGTACTCCAGCAGCATCGTACATCACTACAGCAGCTAATATTACACTAATAGCAAACACGCTTGATTCTACACCATAGGCTATGCCCATTGTTGTTGCCAGAGCACATACCAAAGATGCATGCGCACTAGGCATTCCACCTGAACTAACCATAAGACGTAGATTTATATGCTTTTCCCTGACCGATTGGATAATAGTCTTTAATACTTGGGTAATAATCCAAGCGGAAATAGGAATTATCAAGGTCTTACTCTCACCAATTTGGACTATAAAGTGCATATGAACTCCTCTCCCTGCTTACGTAACATTCGAATTATCACTTTTCAAGAATTACTTCTTATTCCTACTGCATTTCCAAATTATAAGTTTATTGTTTCAGAACCCACAAACAATAGCCTTTTACATCAGATTCCTTATAAATTTTAAGGAGAGATATTGACAAGTAGTAGCTTTGATGTAATTATATCGTTTTTAACTGCATATTAAACAATATAGCAATTGCAGATAGTAAGTTACCATCATCAAACAAGTATATTATTAGATAAGGAAGATATATGGCAAACTTAAGCTTTGCGGAATTAACTCCTGGTTACGAATTTCCTCCGTTTGTATATGAACTGGATGATGCGATTATAAGCAAATATTTAAAGGCAGTAGAAGGTCAATCATGCGCGTATATTCCTCCTCTCGCTATCGCGGTATATGCAATGAACTCAATGACACAATCAATTACTCTACCACCCGGCTCTATACACGCATCTCAGGAGTTTGAATTTCTGCAATCGGTGCCTGTTGGAACTAAAATCAGCTGCTATGCTAAAGTACTTCGGAAATTGACTCGCAGTAGTATGAATATGCTGGTACTGGAGATGAGTGTTTTGAATCAGAAGAATGAAAAAGTACAATCAGGAAAAACAACTATTGTGTTACCTGCTTCGAGGGAAGATGCTTAACGATATTCGTGAAGGCAAGTCCCTTCCTGTGTTATTAAAAACTATCACTCAGCAAAAAATTAATTTATATGCTGAAGCCTCTGGAGATTTTAACCCTATACATATAGATGAATCATTTGCTGCTCAAACTCCGCTGGGTGGTACCATTGCTCATGGTATGCTTATTCTGGCATATGTATCTGAGTTAATGACACAAGCGTTTGATTCAAAATGGATTTCTGGAGGCACACTCTCCATACGCTTCAAAGCAGCAGCGCGGCCAGGTGATATAATAACTGTCAGCGGCACTATTGATACCATCGAGCATGAAAAAGAATGTACTAAAGTCAATTGCAGCCTTGCTTGTCATAACCAGAAAGGAGAGGCAATATTGACAGGTAGTGCAGTGGTTAAACTAGATTCTTAGAAATGTCACATTATGTCTAAAAGTAATTGTAAATTCAGGGTAGCAGTTGATGCCATGGGAGGCGATAATGCTCCCGATGAAATAATAAAAGGGGCTATCCTCGCTGCACAGAGAGGAGAAAATATCGAAGTTAGCTTAGTTGGCCCCATAGATATCCTGGAAAAGAAATGGGCCGAACATGGCTCTCCAGAGAGCCTGGCTATTCGCTTCGTAAATTCAAAGGATTATATTACAGAAAATGACTCTCCTGTTTCAGTTATACGCAATAAATCAAATAGCTCTATTGCGGTAGCTGCCAAAATGGTCAAGAAAGGTGAAGTAGATGCTATGGTGGGAGCTGGCTACTCAGGGGCTGTAGCTGTAAGTGCTATTCAGTATATCGGAATGCTAGAAGGGATGGAACGTCCCGCAATTATTGCGCCCCTTAGCAGTTTTGCAAATAATACACTTATGCTTGATGCTGGTGCTAACGTTGATTGTAAACCACATCAACTATTAGCATTTGGTATCGTAGGGGCTATTTGCGCCAAGAGCCTATTTGGTATTTCAAATCCTACCGTAGGTTTGTTGAGCACCGGGGCTGAGTCAAGTAAAGGGAATGAAATAATTCGAGAGGCATATTCTCTGTTCCAAAACAGTAATTTAAATTTTATCGGGAATATAGAAGGTAGCGATGTGTTAAGCGGGCGAGCCAATGTTGTTATCTGCGACGGATATACAGGAAATATATTATTAAAGTTTTATGAGAGCATAGCTGGTTATGCCAGGGTCTGGGCAAAGAAGAAATTAAGGAGATACCCAATATTAAAAAGCACAGTCGATCCAATATTTCATAAGTTGTTTCCCATGGCTAGAAAGTCTTATGAGAGCGAAGATGAAGTCAGCGGCATACTATGGGGTATTGATGGCGTTATTCGGATAGCACACGGGGCTAGCTATGCTTCACATATAAATCATGCTATCATGAGTGCAAGAAATGCGGTGCAAGCTGATATTGTTGGATCTTTAAGGTCAGAGTTAATAAAATACAAAGCAGAAGGCAAATTATAGAGGAGGTAAAAAGTGTCTGTAGAAGATGAAATGAAGGAGATAATCGCTGGTATCGTCCATGTGGATAAAAGCTTACTTTCGCGTACCGGGACTTTTAAGGATATGAAAGCAGATTCACTGGATATAGTGCAGGCCATGGTAGCTATAGAAGATAAATATGATATTGAAATACCAGACGAGGAAGCCCAGAAATTCAAGAATTATGGTGACTTCGTAGATTTTGATGAG
>CAYVML010000036.1:0-10274 GCA_964452475.1 uncultured Dehalococcoidales bacterium | reverse complement strand
AGCAATGACCACCCTGCCCAGGATGCTTACCCCACCGACGATAGAAATGATGCTGGCTGCACGAACGGGTGAGTAACCAATATCAAGGGCATGTGGAACTATGTGTACCATCACGATATGCATGCAGTACCAGAAGAGAAAGCACACAGCAGCCACTATCCAGTATTGCCTGGTGCGGATAGCCTGCCGTAAAGTAAGTCCACCACCCGGCAGGTGGGAGCCATTGCTATTCGATTCATCTTCTCCGTATGCTTTTAGTCCTTTCTGGGCAGGATCGCGTCTCAGTAGTTGAGCCAGCGGTATGATACCTACCAGGGCAATGGCTGCCAGGATAAGGTATGAGTTGCGCCACCCGTAGCTGCTAATGAGATGGCTGGCCAGCAGGGGCATTCCCAATATTCCCAGCCCTGTGCCTGTCTTGACTATGCCGGTCATCAGTCCTCTCTTACCGATGAACCACCTTGACAGCGTGGTGAGTAGTGGCACATTGGCAACACTCACGCTGCTGCCAATTAGCAGTCCATAGACTAAGAACAGTTGCCACGTGGTGCTTGCTTGTGACAGTAGAATATAGCCCAGTGCTAGTGTAATACCACCGGTGGTAATTACCACTCGCGGTCCGATGCTGTCGGTGAGCTTGCCAACAAGGATGGAAACAGTCCCTGTCAGGACAAAAGCAACCGAATGGGCAGCGGATATCATCGTCCGGCTGCAGCCGAAATCCTCCTGTAGTGACTTGAAGAAGACACCATACGAGGCGCTCAATCCATGGATTATAAAGAAGAGGAGGATAGAGACTACTACTATTATGTAGCCATAGAATATCCCGGGTTTACTGTTGTTCTCCATCAGCGGTAGGAACTGAGCTTATCAGCCAGTCCGGCGCTCCGTATTATGATTGCAGCGTACATCTTAGTTGCCTCCATGATATCGTTAATGGCAATCCATTCGTTTGCTGTGTGACACAGGCGGTCGTGACCCGGTCCGAACATAACAGCCGGGATGCCGGATTTGACCAGGTATTCGCTGTCTGCCGGTGATATCATCCCTGTGAACCCCGGGTATTCACCGGTAATGTCCCTGGCTCCCTCCTTGATGGTTTTTATTATAACAGACTCTTTGGGGGTCTCGAGAGAGCGGCGGTATCTTATCATCTCAAGCTCTGCCTCTATCTGTTGGTCCTCCTTTTTGAGTCCTGCGATTATACCCTTTAGCTCCTCAATGATTTTCTGGTGATCCTGTGTGGGCAGATACCTGATGTCGATCTCTGCCTCGCAGGAGTCGGGGACTATGTTGGGTTTCCTGCCTCCCTTTATACTACCCACGTTTATGGTTGGCTTCCCCAGGATGGGATGAGGAGGTTGCCCAAAGTCGTAGTTCTCCAGCCTGCCGAGTATCTTTGACATCTTATAAACAGCGTTGATGCCGTTTTCAGGCATCCCTCCGTGTGCTGCCTTCCCCTTTGTCTTCAGCTTGAGCCACAGCAGACCTTTGCAGACGTTGACTATCTTCAGGTCGGTAGGCTCGCAGACGATGCCCATATCGGCCTTTATTCCCTGCTCCATGACGTATTTCATACCCTTAAAGCCGCCAATCTCTTCATCTACGGTGGCGGTGAGGATGATATTCCCCTTAAATTCCGGGAACAGGCTGAATACCACCCTGGGGGCTGCCAGCATGGCAGTGACTCCACCCTTCATGTCACAGGCTCCACGACCGTATATACAGCCATCGCTTATTTCAGCACCGAAAGGAGGCATCTTCCAATCTCTTTCATCGGCAACAGGGACAACATCGATATGCCCGTTGAATAGAATACAGGGAGCGGTATCAGAGCTGTTAAATCTCCCTACCACGTTGGTTAAGCCCTTCTCCACCTCGGGAAGCTCCACTGCGAAACCCATGTCTTTCATCTCAGGGGCGATTATCGCTGCCATTCTGGATAGACCTCCGGTATCACCCGAGAAGCTCGGCACCCTGATGAGGTCCTGTGCCAGGGTGATTATCCTCTCCCTGTTCCTGGCTACTTCCTGGCTGATGACTGTTGCTAAGCTCATTTCCGCTCCTGACTGAATTAGACCAGTATGTTACCGTTCTCGGCGACCTTTATATCATCCAGGAAAACCGTGGTATTGAGGGTTACCGTATCCGTATGTGTCTTCGCCTTGCCCAGGTTTCCTTTGAAATCCGGCATCTGTGAGCCGAAGCCGAAGACCACGCAACTGCGCACCCTCTCATCCTCGATTATGTTGCCTGATAAGCTGGCGTTGGGATTCAGGCCGAGGCTGAAGTGTGCCACATAATACATCTTAGGGTCATCAAGAGCCTTCAGGTATTTGTACCATTGCGCTGCGCCTGTCCCACCGCCTACATCGACTACCTTCCCGTCCTTCATGGTTATCTCGGCAGGTATGTCCAGCTTTCCAATAGGTGGGAAAATGCTTCCGTTGACCACCAGCTTGCCGTTGATTGATTCCTCCAGTGGGGCAATGGAGATTTGTGAGCCAGGAAAATAATCTATCTCTCCCTTGCCTACCACCATGCCATCTCTATGTATCGCCGGGCGGCCCCCCAGCTCCATTTCAATGTCGGTGCCCTCTTTCGAGCTAACCCTGCATTTCTTGCTTTTTTCAAATAGTTTGCCAATGGCATCTCCCTCTCTAACCATCTCTGGATAGTCTATTCCGGTAACGCCACGGATAATATAATCCTCTATGCCGCTGGCAGAGCTTACCAGGCACCTGGTTCCTGCCTCCCGTGCCTTAGCATATGCACTGGTATGTATCATGTATTGGACCGATAGGTCGATAAGGACGTCTGTTGCCTTCATCGCCTCGGCTATAGCTGCCGGAGGTTCGATGTTAATAGTGGCTCTCTGGGGATAAACCATCGTCTGGGTTTCAGCCCCTATCCCTATTGAGGCTGTGGCTATCGCATCCATCATGTCTCGATTGCTTCCAGTGTCTCCCAGTATCAACACGTTCTCATCCGACTTCACGTGGGCTAATTGCTGGGCGATGGCATATCCCAGCCGCGCAAATTTTAATACTGTCATTTTACTTTTCTTCCCTCCTCTTTATATTAAATGCCGCCTTTATTTCATTACTGGGTTAAGACCGAGGCTGTTCATCGTTTCTGTTCGTGGTATACCATTCGAGTCCCATCCATGCAATTCGTAATATTCTTCGAGCAGTTTATTGAATGCCTCCTCGGAGACCCTGCGGCCTTTGCTGGGCCCGCTGGGAATCTCCTCGTCGAACATCCTCCGTGGCAGGGTATCATCCTCTTTCCTGAGCCCTTCCCTGAGGTTGAAAGCCCTCTCCAGGGTTAAAATCCTTTCACCTGCCAGCATCAACTTGTCGACGTCCATGGGTATGCCCGTGGCGCTTTCAAACAGGTCAGCCATGATTCCCGGACTAACCCGGTGTGAGGAAAGTGTATGCAGGAAACATATCCCCAGTGAGTCTGTGGCGCAGCAAACCTGTTCGTGGTATTTCACCATCCTGGCCTTCCCATCGTATGACAGCGGTTTGGCTCCTTCGGGGCTTTTACTTATCTCCTGCGCAATCCTGACATGCTCGGGGTTGGCTCCGAACTGGCAGAGTATCTCTGAATGCAGGTGGTCTCCTCCTCTGGGGTTCACCGCGAAGGCAAGGGCATAGGGCACTGTAATCCTGGGATCAACTGTGGTTATTGGCAGCCCCTTGATAGCAATCACGTATTTCTCTGAGCCTTTATAATTTTCTGAGATAGTAGTTATCGACTCAGCAAGCCTATTACCAAATCCTTCCCTCTGTGAAATCATCCTCAGCAGTTCCAGTATGACCTCCTGCTTTCCCCAGGATAGCTCGAGACCGTCTGTATCCTTTTTAGTGATAATTCCTCTCTGGTACAGTTCCATAGCAAAGGCGATAATACTTGACACAGAGCAAATGTCCAGGCCATAGATATTGCTCAGCTCATTTGCCCTGAGCATGAACTCGGTATCGGATGACCCTACCCTGGCTCCAAAGCCATTACATGTTTCCCATTCGGGGCCCTCCGAATGACTTCCCTTATATGGACCTTCTTTAACCTCGTAGAAAGTGCCACAGCACAAAACGCAGGAACCACAAGCTGTCTCCGCTGTCTGATATCTCTCCCTGATGTACTCACCACTTACCTTATAGGCGTCTGCTATATAGCCTGTCTGGTAATTCCTGGCTGAATTAGTTCCAGCATTATTTGCCCATACCAGCCCTCTCTGTGTACCGAAGTAGAAATATCTGAAGAATCTATCCTTATCATCCTTGACCAGTTCCCTGGCGTTTAAAGCTGTTTCAGCGAATCTTTCTGGATTGTGTACCTGTACTGTCCCTGTCCCTCTTACTGCTATGGCCTTCAATTTCTTTGAGCCCAGCACAGCACCCATTCCGGCCCGCGCCGCACAGCGGTAGATGCCGGACATTATCGCCGAGTACTTAACCATGTTCTCGCCAGCCGGGCCGATTGATATTATGCAAAACCCCTCGTCTCCCAGCTCCTCTTTCAGCATTCTATCCGTTTCTCTCACATCGCTCCCCCAGAGATGACTGGCATCCCTGATTTCAACTGTATCGTCTTTTATGTAGAGATATACCGGTTTATCAGATGCGCCGGTGACAATAATACAATCGTAGCCGGCGAACCTTAACTCTGGCGAAAAGTGAGAGCCGACATTGCTCTTGCAGTAAAGATTGGTTTCGGGAGATTTGGAGGTAACTGTCAACCTTGCCGAGGCTGGAGCAAAGGTGCCGCCAAGCACGCTCGAAGAGAATACCACCATATTTTCAGGGGAGAGAGGATTTGTCCCTGCCGGTAGTTCATCATATAGCAGTTTTATCCCTATTCCTCTACCGCCGAGATAGTTCTCTACAAGCTTTTGTGGTACTTCCGGCTTCTCTATCCTTTGCGTGGTCAGGTCTACCCTGAGAATCGACCCACTGAATGACATGGCATTATGCCTCCTCGCTTTCGGTGTTGAAGTAGCAAACGAGACTCTGGCGTGCTCCAATCCTGTATTTCTTTATCCATTCGATGGCCTCAGCAGGACAGTATTTGGCACACATCGGCTCTCCCTGGCACAGGTCGCATTTGATTATCCTTCCATTGTGTTCATGTATGGCATGGTAAGGGCAGGCATCGATACAGAGCATACATTCGGTACAGCTTTCCCGGTCATAGGTGACGAATCCCGTGTCCTTATTTTTAGTTAATGCCCCACTGGGGCAGACCTTAACACATTCAGGGTCCTCGCAATGACGGCATATCGTCAGCTTGCTGGTTCCCCAATCTTCATTCCTGCTTACCTGTATTGCCGAATCCTGGTAACTGAACGCTTTGCTGTGTACGAAGGAACATATCAACTCGCATGTTCTGCAGCCGGTGCACTTTTTACTGTTGACCAGCAGGACATTTGGGAGCAGTTTACGGTCCGGTTCCCTGTCCTTTAGTCCCGACGCTGTAAGGTAGGCGTAACAGCCTGCGCAATAGAGCTCAATACCATTGCTGGATTCTAGTTTTTTAGAGTGGGCTTCACAGAGAGGAATTCCACAATATGAGCAGTCGTCTATGGCGTCGTTGGGGCAGCCGGTAATCCCACATTTAACTTCATATTTCCTTCTCATTCGTCAGCCCTTTCGTTGCTGCAACGCTGCTATTATCAGGATGGTTTTTTATTCTGTTTCGATTCCCATTTCTGGGTAGCACGTTTATAATCCAGGACAGCCTGCCGTTGCAACAGGTATTTGTCATATTCCTCCGGCAAGTTGTCCTTCAAAGCCTCGGCTCCAGCTCTGACGATTTTAGTGAGCTCTGCCACCCGTTTGCCCAGTGCTCTTGATTGCTCTATTGCTGCCGGGTCATATTGGGCAATTGCCCCGACTTCTCTTATCGGCTGGTTGTCGAACGACCCGATTGCGCCAACGGCATCTCCCATTCCCGGAGCTACCACCAGGTTGTTCATCAGCAGCAGGTGACTGACCAGAAATTGCAGGGTGTATTCCTGTCCCCCGAATCTGCCCATCCCCTGGGTCAATACCCCACCTACCTTGGCAAACCAGGGCCGGCCAGTGGCACGGTATTTCGAGTTCACTCCCTGTCCCAGTCGGTCAATGGCATTCTTTAATATTCCTGATATGGATAGGTGATATACCGGGCTCCCGATTATCAGTCCATCGGCCGCCAGGTATTTTTCATATACCTGGTGCATGTCATCCTGGAACCGGAAGATACAAAAATCCCTCTTTTCATTGCACTTAAAGCAGCTCAGGCATGGATTGATTTTCTTACCAGCCAACAGGAGTAACTGAGTTTCTACATCGCCTGTTTCCTCTGCAGCTTTCAAGGCCTCACTGACCATTACCTCTGTATTGCTATGATGCCTGGGACTGCCTGATATGCCGACGATGGTGACCTTTGACATTTAATCCCCTCTGCTAATTTATATAGTGAATCATGTTATTAGAGTCTGGTGTCCTCAACATACACCACTATGTGCTGAGAATCAAGCCTTTTTGGTAAATTGATGTTGTTCAAGCTGGAATCCTTTTTATTTGTCGAACCAGCAACACTGCTGGTATCGATACTGCATATAAAAGAAGGAAGACTATAAATGCGGTATGATAGCTGCCGGTGATATCAAAAATGCGGCCTGCTATAAGGGGCCCAGTGGCAACTCCTATACATTGAAAAAAGCTAAGTATGCCAAATATAGTGCCATAAGAACGCAGTCCGAAACTGGTACTGGTGAGTATCGACATTGTTGGCAGCCAGCTGCCAAGAGAAAAACCGAAGAGCAAGGCGTAAAACCATAATTCAACAGGGGAAGATGAAGCGCTCATAGTTAACAGCATTAGAATGCCTATTGCCTGTAGTCCCAGCCCGATGGCACAGACGTATTTTGCCGCTAGTCGGTCACAAAACCAGCCGAAAGCGAATTTCCCTATGGCGCTGGCCATGCCGAGGACACTTAATACACCGACCGCTGTTGCCGCAGGAAAACCAATGTCTTCGAGATGGGGCACCTGGCTCTGTACCACCCCGACACTGCTGAATCCTCCCACCAGATAGGAGGTGGTAAGCAACCAGAATATCATGGTGGCTAATGCTGCCTTTGGGGAGAGACCTCTGGATGCTGAAGAGGAGCTATCCTCAGGTACAGGTGGCTTGGCTGGTTCTATGCCATCAGGGTAAAGCCCAATATCCGATGGCTTGGTTTTTACTATAAGTAATGCTGCAGGAATCAAGGTCAATACTGTAATCATGGCTAGAACAAGGTAGGTTGTCCTCCAGCCAAAACCGGGTATCAGATAGCTTCCAACAAGAGGCGCAAAGGCAAAGCCAGCGGCACCTATACCAGTCGACATTATGCCAATAGCCAGGCCTCTCTTTCTGTTAAACCAGTTTGAGACCATAGTGCTGGCAGCGACCTGTGATGAGGCGGCTGTGCCTATACCTACGATGGCATAACCAAGGTAGAATTGCCAGGGGGAGCTTGTGGTGCTTAACAGGAGTAATCCCAATGCCATAACAGGAGCCCCTGTGCAGATAACCCGTTTAGGACCATAACGGTCAACATACCTTCCTGCGAAAGGAGAAGTTGCTCCTGTCACCAGCAGAAGGATAGCGAAGGCTATCATTATCATAGCTCGACTCCAGCCCATATCGGCCTGGAGGGGTCTGATGAACAGGCTGAAAACGAAATAACCACATCCTGTGGGGATAAAAAGGCATAAAAAGGCAACCAGCAGTATCCAGTATCCGTAAAATATCTTCGGCCTTTTTATCGAATTCAATTTCCCTCGCTCTGCTATTATGAATTACTCTCTACTGGCAATCTCTCTTTGGCGACCAGGTCATCAAAGTAAAATAACTTTTAACCTGCTGCCTCTATAAAAGTATTAAGCTTTATGGAGACCAAAGTCTGTTATATCTATCTGGAGCTTTGCACTTCAGCTTAACTACCTGGCAGATTATAGCCTGCTGCACTAAAATTGGGAAGTTGCTGTTCTATTTGGATGCCGGGTAAAAAAATACGCCTCCCTCTTATTTATTGATTACCTGAATGCCTGAATAACTGGAGAACCCGACCTGGTATATAATATAGCCATCTAAAATAAAGAGGTAAGCATGAATAAATTAGCCAGGATACTTCCCTATCTTGGGGCTATCGGAGCGATAATCGCTGGGTACATAACCTACAAAGATGCCGGCATTAAAGAGGCTGTAACAGTAGGGGTTGCTATAGTTGCATTCTCCGTAGCGGCTTATTATGGGATAACAAAAAAAGATATCTCCTGACCTTATACAGGAAATCACTCTTCCTGGCTTGATAAGTGGTCAGTCTCTTTCTGAGACAGGCACTGGAATTATCCTTACTATGGATGCTGTGAACAGGGGTATGTTTTTGCATTACTGGTGATAAAATATATGGCTATGTCAACTGGCATTGGACGGCAGTCTCCAGGGGTACCGGCAGAGGAGGTATCCCAGGGTTTGTTACCTGTTCCCTATCGTCGTTCTATAATCCTTTTCTGCATTGCCACTTTCTTTTACTGGCTTGGGCTCTATCTTTTTGTACCAATTTTCCCTGTTTATGCCCAATCTATGGGAGCCAGCCTTTCCATGGTTGGTGTGGTAGTAGCGTCCTATGCCTTTCCCCAGTTGTTATTACGAATTCCTATGGGTATCTATTATGACTCCATGAAGAAACGAAAGCCAATGGTCGCTATGGCAATGGTAGCAGTATCAGCAGGCGCACTGGGTCTTGGCCTGGCACCAAATGTTACCTTCCTTCTTATAGGCCGGATTATTACAGGTATAGGAGGGGCAACCTGGGTAGCCTTTACTGTATACATGGCCTCCTACTATCCGCGTCAGAGCGGAGCGCGGGCTATCGGGCTGATTAATTCTGTCAATTGTATAGCTCTGGTAGTGGCCACATTTAGTGGCGGAATTATAGCAGAATACTGGAGCCCGCGACACACTTTCTTCATAGCAGCCCTGCTAGGGATGGTTGGGCTTGTTATTCTGCTTATCGGTCGTGAATCTGCTGCACAGTCGGCTTCAAACATCTCTTTTGCCAGTTTCAAGAAGGTAGTTTCCTCCCGACTATTGCTGGTAGTGTCGTTTATGGGAGTGCTACTACAGTTTGCCATGTTCGCTGGTATCTTTGGTTTTGTTCCCATATATGCAGTACGGATTGGCGCTTCAAGTGCCGACCTGGGGATGATCACCACGGTTGCCCTGGCGGCTGCCGCAGTAGCTGCGATACTGTCGATTCCTGTAGCAGAACGCATCGGCTATCCCGTTACTATTATGATTGGTTCCATACTTATTGCGGTTGCGCTGGTTTCGATCCCTATTATCCATACTATACCTATGCTGATTGCGATTCAAGTTTTAAATGGCTTTGGAAGAGGGATACTACAGACTGTGTTGATGGCCCTGAGCATCCAGGGAACCGCTCCGCAGCAGCGAGCAACAGCGATGGGCTTCTACCAGGCTGTCTATGCAGTGGGGATGATATCAGGCCCAATGGTTTCTGGTGTCCTGGCTGATAACATGGGACTTTCTGCAGTATTCTATCTATCCGCCTCTCTACTACTGGTGATTGGAGGAATGGCTTTTCTTCCCGTTCTAAGAAAAAGCTGATGGGAATACTGTCTCTTTCCCTGTCCTGTGAGGAAGTTGGCGGGCTATGCTTTTTCCCTGTACGTGGAAGTGTTGATTGCTCAGATAAACGCTCATGGAGGTTGCATTAAATGCCAGTTTATTCAATACTATTAATACCAGTTTCATCTGGCTAATATACATAAAATAAACGAAGGAGAACAGAATGAGGAGAAATATACTTAGGGAACTCTTGGATACGGGAAAGCCGAGCCTGGCTACACGGCAGATAAATATATCTCCGATGGTTACTGAGGTAATTGGACGTACAGGGATGTTTGATTATATTGAACTCAGTGGGGAATATTCTGACTGGAGCCTGGAAAGTCTGGCTAATTTCGCCAGAGCTGTTGAGCTTTTTCCGAATATGTCTTCAATGATGAAGGTTGAGCAGGACCCCAGAGTTTTTGTTACCGACAGGGCACTGGATGCAGGGATTCAGAATGTGCTCTTTACCGACTGTCGTTCAGCCGAAGAGGTCAAGGAATGTATTCGTGCAGTCAGAGCAGAGACACCTGAAGATGGAGGAATTCATGGCGCTGCCAGTCGCCGCAGTGTTGGATATCTATTTGAAGGAGGAAGTC
>CAYVML010000035.1:0-10406 GCA_964452475.1 uncultured Dehalococcoidales bacterium | reverse complement strand
AAGCTATCATATCATCGCTAATTTCCAGGCCTTTGAGCCGTGTTCCGTCCGTTTTCTTAAGCCACTCAAGACCGAGATATCCCGGCCCTGGACCGATTTCAAGGGCTAATCCCGAGGGGATTCCTTCTTTCAGGATTAGGTTGGTCTCAATCCAACCTTTGTCTCGCATGTCACGCATCATAGTGTCATACATTTGAGTGTTGAATTCACCAGTTATCCCTGAGTCGGTTTCTGTAATTCTTGACTTTAACATTGGTACCTACAAAAAGGTAATTCCTGCTTTTACCTCCACCACAACATCTCTTAAACCGGTTTCGAGTAAAAGACAACGCTTAATTCTACTTGGGTCTACACTGTGCTGTTTCACACTTATTGACGTAGAACCTAGATAATTGAGGATTTGAGATACTCATTAGATAGAGTCACTATCCGTCATTCTGTGCAATGGGGCAATACTGAATCATTTAGAGGCAACCTGATTATACCCTGGTGTTGTTGTGATACTGGAAGATTCCTGATAGCCTTTTAGAAGTTTAAACTGAGTGATATAACTACCAGGGAGATGGAGTATATTATCAGTGCAAAATTTGATTTATGCTGCCTGCTTGGCTGCACTTGCCTGAGCAACACAATACAATCTGTGTTCTTTCCTCGCGGCATCCAGGCAGAGGTTGCAGGAGATACAGGCTGCTTTTCTGGTATCTCCGGCCTTCCAGCGTTTTATGAGGTCTGGCTCCCTTATCAAAGGTCGTGAAAATGAAATATAATCTGTCACTCCTTCAGTAATCAATCGCTCAGCAACAATATACGAAAGAATACCCCCCACAAGCATCAACTTGACCTTACACTGTTTCTTATAAAGGCGGGCTGCCTGGCTGTAATATACCTCTTCTTCCTCCGTTTTTAATAACCCCTGTCTTGCAGGTCCATACTTACCTGAGTATTTGATTAGTCCACCACTTAACTCTATGGCATCTATTGCTGCATTTTCAAGCATTGCCGATACTTCAAGCATTTCATCAATTGATAACCCGCCACCAACAAAATCCTCTGAATTCATCTTTATCATTACCGGATAATCTATGCCGACCTCGGCCTGCACCTTCTGTAATATTTCCAGGACAATTCTGGCCCTGTTGGCAATACTTCCTCCATAACCATCACTTCTTCTATTATAAAATGGAGAGAGAAACTGGCTCATCATATAACCGTGTGCTGCATGGAGCTGAATACCATCGAAGCCCGCTTCCCTGGCTCTAATAGCTGCATGCCCGAAGTCTGATACCATCCGACCGATATCTTGCCCTGTCATTGCCTTGCAGAAAGGGCCACTCTCATTCTCCATAACCGATGGCCCCATTGGTTCCATTCCAGTTATCGAAGCATCCGAATGGCAACCTGCATGCGCCAGTTGTACCGCTATTTTACCTCCGGCATCATGAACAACTTCAACCATCCTGGAAAGCCCATCAATATGATGATCGCTATAAATACCCAGTTGTCTCGGACTAATCTGTCCATCCTGATGAACATATGCATGTCCTGATATGATAAGTCCAACCTCACCACGAGCGAGATCTCTCATAAGTGCATCAATTTTTCTGGTAGAAGAGCCATCTCTCTCTGCCATTCCATTCCATGTTGCCGAGCGGACAGAGCGGTTTTTCAGCGTTAAGTTCTTAATATTATTAGTTTCAAATAGTGTCGCCATCGTATTATCCTCCTGATGAATTATCTGATAGTCTTGTCTGTGACTAGCGAGAAGTAGCTTGACCTGATTCCAGTAATTGTAGCACTCAATAAACTGGTGCCCCAAATACATTGAGTGATGTTACTACCGGCAGCATATCAAAAGAGAAGGTTTCCAACTATATCCACGAACCGAAAAACTTGCCGGGAATATGGCCCAGCCAGGATGGAAAAGTAAAGTGTGATGTAAATTCCTGCAACATCTGGGAAATGTGCAATTACACATGGCAACTTTCAGGCTATAACATAGTGTAAGACATGGACTGTATTTAAAAACGTCTACTATATACGGGATATTCATTACCAGTATGTGGTACTATAGTCGCACAAGTGACTGCATCTGAATGAACGGAGGTGCGAGATAAGTTTCCTGGGCTACCATCGACCGGATGGACAGGTTGGTATTCGAAACTACGTTGGCCTTATTTCTACCGTTAGCTGTGCCAATGATGTAGCTTACTGGATATCCCAGCAAATTAAAGGAACCGTTCCATTTCTACACCAGGCAGGCTGTGGTCAATTACAGCCTGACCTTGAAATAGTCAACAGAACGCTTACCTCCATTGGCCGAAATCCAAACCTTGCCAGCATAATACTTGTCAGTCTCGGATGTGAGGGAACCAATGTAGACCAGATAGAACAAGAGCTGGTTAAAACTGGCAAGCCCGTAAGACGATTGGTTATCCAGAAGGCTGGAGTAACTGCTGCTATCAGTGAAGGGATGCTTCTGGCACAATCACTGGTAGGTGATGCCTCAGCAATAACAAGGCAGGAATTTGATGATTCTCACCTTTTTATCGGTGTCAAATGTGGTGGCTCAGATACCACCTCTGGACTTGCTTCCAATCCTGCAGTAGGTGCTACCTGTGATCTGGTAATTGATAATGGTGGCACCTGTATCTTTAGTGAAACAACAGAATTTCTTGGTGCTGAACACATTCTGGCCAGGCGAGCGGTAAATAAACAGGTTGCTGATAAACTTCTGGATATCGTTGATCGCATGGAAAAACGTGCAATAGCTAGGGGGGGAGATATGCGTGGTGGAAATCCAAGTGCCGGTAATATTGCCGGTGGGCTGACAACGATTGAAGAGAAGTCACTGGGTGCTATTTCTAAAGGTGGTACGAAAACGATCCAGGGCGTTTACGAATATGGAGACAAAGTACATGGCAAGGGATTGTATATCGTGGATGGTCCAGGACGAGAACCGGAATGTCTTACCGCTCTGGCAGCGGCGGGTGCGCAGATGACTCTTTTCTCGACTGGGCTGGGCGTCCCGCAGGGTTTTCCTTTTATGCCGGTTATAAAGGTAACAGGTAATCCCGCTACCTTCCATCGGCTGTCAGACCAGATTGATGTACTTGTCGAAATTACGGAGGGACAGGGTTCCCTGTTGCAACAAATGGGGGAAAATATATATCAGGCTTTACTGGAGGTAGCTTCTGGCAAGCAGACCAGGGCAGAAATCCTAAACTACGGCAACTTCCCGGGGCTTTGTACCATTGGTCCTATAGTCTAACGTGCCCTAACCTTTTATTATGCAGCACCGCTGACAGGGAATATTATTAAGCTTTAAAGAAGCTGGATATTGGAGAAAAGGAAGAGAACAGTAGTTTTCTGATACAAATAACACTGACCTTCAGTAAAATAGGATGAGGAGTTGAACTATGGTAGTAAGTGAAAAACCATATACCTTAACAGTACAAGATGCTGTAGCTGCGATTAAGGAAGGTAATTTAACATGTGTGGAACTACTGAATTCCTGCCTGGAAAGAATTGATAGGCTGGAAGGAGCAATCAAGGCCTGGGCTTTTATTGACCGGGACGGTGCTCAAGAAGAGGCATGTCGTCTTGATAAAAAGTTGAGCAAAGGTAAACAATCAGAACCTCTGTATGGTATCCCTGTGGGGATTAAGGATATCTTTTACACTGAAGGGATACGTACTGAAGCAGGTTCACCTCTCTGGGCCGGGTTTATTCCATCTTATGATGCCGCCTCTGTGGCACGACTGAAGGAGGCAGGAGCAATTATTCTGGGTAAGACACATACTACAGAATTTGCCTATTTCGACCCTGCTCCTACAAGAAATCCATGGAATACCAACTGTACCCCGGGTGGCTCCAGCAGCGGTTCAGCGGCAGCTGTAGCTGCCTGTATGTGTCCTCTTGCTTTGGGCAGTCAAACTGTTGGCTCAACGTTACGTCCAGCATCCTACAATGGCATCGTGGGCTTCAAACCTGAGCACGGACGAATCAGCACCTATGGTATTATGCCGATGAGTCCAACCATGGATCACGTAGGGATATTTACACGAAATGTTGAGGATGTGGCTCTCGTCCTACAGGTACTGGCCGGCTATGATTCAAGAGACCCGTACTCACTTAATCAACCTTTTACTGACTACATATCTTCAACAGCTAAAGTGCAGAAACCGCACCTAGGTTTGGTCCGTCATTATTTCTTCGATAATGCGGAAGATGAAATGCGACAGAATACCGAACAGATAGCGAAGCGCCTCAGTCAGGCAGGCGCCAATGTAGAAGAAGTTACACTTCCTGCCAGCTTTTTTACTGTGTCTGAAACCAAGCGAATCATACTGGGTGTTGAAGACTATGCCTATCATCAAGAGAAGTTTGAAAGCAATAAGGACAGGTATAGTGTTTCAGTACGTGCATTGCTGGAGGAAGGCTCAGCTATTCCTGCTGTTGAATACGCTAGGGCGCTACAAACCCGCCTTAAACAGCGAGTTGATATTACAAATTTAATGACTAACTTTGATGCACTGATTACGCCCGGAGCTCCGGGCGCCGCTCCTCAGGACTTGACTATCACAGGTAATCCGGTAATGCAGCTGCCGTGGACAACCATCGGGGTACCTGCTATCAACCTTCCTACAGGGCTGTCTGAGAATAGTCTTCCTCTTGGAGTTCAGTTGGTTGGAGCTACTTACGATGAGAAAGGATTGCTGGACATAGCACAATGGTGCGAAAGTGTTCTGGATGTACACTTGAAACCACAGCTTGATTAATATAGTTAATCGTTACGTGGAATCTTCAGCTTACTGAACTCAACACGAATTACTAACCGTACAATTTTGAAAATACTTACAGTTTTGCTGTAATCTTAACCAGCAGAGAATATATTTATTAATTAAGAGGTGTTATTTTGAAGAGAATCCCCCGTTATGTTTCGATGTTTTTATTGGTTTTGGTATTGCTACTCAGCTTATTGGCTTCTACAGTCATGGCTGGTGGAGATCAGGTCTGCAACACTCACCAGGGAGACCTGGGACAGGGTTCAGTAGAACAACATCAGATTAGAAATAACTAATCCCTGGTTGCTAACCAAAAAGCAGTTCAGAAGAACAGCCATTTTAGGCAATATTGATTTGCCTATGGCAGACTAATATCTAAATCAGGTTTATATAAAAAGCTAGATTCCAGGTTTGACAGGCAATTCTGCCCATGAAACAATGGACTCAAGTAAAAGCGTGGATACATCGTCATTCCCATTTGGATTTTAGTTGGCTTTTTCTACACACCTGTCTGATCAGCATCAATACAGACATCTCAACGATGTTTCCTGGAAGGAGATTTGAATGCGTATCTTGGTTCTACCCTGCGATGGAATCGGTCCAGAGATAACTAAAGCAGCAATGAGCGTGCTTGAGGCTGCCTCCAGAGCATTCGATCTGAACCTCACCTATGATTACGATGATGTCGGTTCTGTCAGCCTAAAGAAATATGGAACCACGTTGCGTGATGAAGTACTCGAAAAAGCAAAAAGCTACGACGGGATCATCCTTGGCCCGGAATCACACATGGATTACATTTCCATTGAACAAGGGGGGAGAAATGTATCGGCCAGTTTTCGTGTTGAGCTTGACCTGTATGCGAATGTCCGTCCAGCACGCTCGCGTCCCATATTGGGCAAAGGAGTACCCGATATGGACATTGTTATTATGCGTGAGGCCACTGAAGGATTCTATCCCGACCGCAATATGTTTACAGGATGGGGCGAAGTGATGCCCACAGCTGATATTGCACTCTCGATCCGCAAGATTACCAAACACGGTTCCGAACGTATTGCACGCCGGGCATTCGAACTTGCTATGAAACGGCGTAAAAAAGTCAGCGTAGTACACAAAGTCAGCTGCTTCAAACTCACTGATGGCATGTTCTTAGAGCAGGCGCGAAAAGTCTCTAAGGAATTTCCTGAAGTCGAGTTGAACGAAGTGCTCGTAGATGCGATGGCCGCTCACCTAGTACGTGATGCTTCACGCTTTGACGTGATTTTAGCGTCTAACTTCTATGGTGATATTCTATCCGACCTGGCGAGTGAACTCTCCGGCAGTCTTGGTCTGGCTGGTGCGATTTTAGCTGGCGATGCTCTTTGTTGCGCTCAAGCCCAACACGGTTCAGCACCCGATATCCAAGGGCGGGACATCGCTAACCCAACTTCAATGATTTTATCGGTGGCAATGATGCTACAGTGGATAGGCGAGCACCAAAACAACTATGCTCTGACTAAGGCTGGCAAGGCGATGGAGATGACTGTTGATAGGGTGTTAGCTGACCCGGAATCTCGAACAGCTGACATCGGTGGCTCACTCGGATGCGAAGCCTTTGGTAAACTTGTAGCCGACACAGTCCATACTACTTGACCTGCCCCTCGAAAACTAGCTCAGACCAAGAAGTGTAGCAGGGTTCACTTTGACCAGCAGTTCCACTTCTCTTTCACTTAGTCCGCACTTCAGCATGGTAGCTATCGCCATTCTCATCCCTTCAGCAGGAGCCGGGTTGTACATCTGACCAAAGTCAGTGCTCATAATACAATGCTCAGCACCCACTGTCTTGATAGCCTCGACCATTCTCATCGGGTCAATCCTATCCGGAAATGGCATTGTATTAGCAAAGCAGTGTTCTATGAATGCCCCTTCCTTTGCCAGCCGCTGCTGTCCAGGTAGGTCGAGTCTGGACCCTCCTCTTGGCCACAGCGGATGGGTGATAACTATATTAGAGACCCCTTTCTCCATAGCCCGCTCAACAAGGGGAAAAGTCTCGGGAGTTGATATATGACCTGTAGCCAAAACCATTTGATAATTCTTTACGATATCCAGAATTTCGTCTACGACAGGCACTAACTTCCCATTCGAGTCTAAAACGCTGATTCCGCCATCCCCACATCCATTAATTTTCATATCATTGGCTGAAGTAAAAGTAGGCATCCAGACAACCTTTGCGCCCAGCTTTGCTGAAGCTTCGAGAGCATAGAGGTTCAGACCACCGGCCTCAAGGTCTAAGCAGATACTACCGAAGATAGTTATATCACTCACAATCTGACTTAAGATATAAGCGACAGGAGCTGTCGGATACTCATGGCTTTTTAGTACAATAGCCCGTAGGCCGGCTTCCTGTGCTTGACGTGCCACCTGCAAAGCATCAGCCCTTCTTTCAACTCGAGCGTCTGGCTCATGGTGGATATGCATATCTATCGAACCCCGTAAAAGCTTTTCAATTGTAATCAATTTTATTTTACCTCCCTACTTTCTTGATGAAGCCTCGGTCGGAATTACCCGTGAATTCAATATATTTACCAGCTCTTATTCTAATTCTTCCCTCAGCTGAGTAACCTGAGCGGTCGCCTTCGCTCTTTTATGCCTTACACAGATTGAGCTTGTCCCTGTCTAACATACCTGCTGAAATGAGAGTGCTCATTCTTCTATAGCATCTGGCAGATCAGAGAGTATACGGGTAAGCAGCGTGAGAACCCTTAACAGTCTCCGTTCATAATCATCGTATGTTCCGATGATGTTTACCACTGTTTTCTCGTTGTTTATTGCGGCGATCTCACATTCCTTAACCCATTGAATACAATCTTGTTCTCTGGAAGGCATGAGAAGCTGCTGCTCGTTGAGTAAGCTTATTGCATTCTCCATTTCTCTCTCTACTTTATCCTTATCCACAGCTTTTGACTCAAGCTCTTCAGGAAGTTTGCCTTTATCGAGCAATGAATATGCATTCTCAAGATTGATTTGTGCCTGATGAGGGTTAATGGCTGGCACTGTTGATACCATGTATCTGTTTCCATCGCCTTTGAAATGAAATTCGTGTATCCAGGAATCCTCATCATCAGCAGACTCCAGCTTAACCGGATACTTCTTGAGGAAGTCTCCAAAATGACCCATCAGTATCTGGTGTTTTAGTTCAAAGGTGAGGTTGCTTAAGTAGATTACAGGTTCTTCTGGCCCTTCCGCCTCTATAGCCTCTTCAGGTTCTCCTATTTCTTCTGCCTCGTCAGTTTCTTCTGGCAGTGATGGAATCAGCGGGAGGTTTTCATTCGTTGCTGGTGATTCAGTACATGATATAAGCAAGCCAGTCAATAGCAGGACTACTCCTGCAACTATAACCAGGTGATACTTCTTGTGTACCATTACATTGTACCGGCTCTTCAGAAAGGAATAGTACCTTTTCTTATATATTTATATGATATCACGCATTGTCAATGTGCTGTTTAGTATAAGGCGAATTGCTTTCCAAGTTGTTCGTATCTTGCCAGGAGTATGCCTGAGTAATAGTTTATAATTAGTTACATAAAGGCAGAAACACATCAAGAATGCTATTAGATGTACTGAATAATATTGAGCGTTTTCAAAAAGACCGTGGGTGATTTGGCGACTCATAGCAACCAGTATAAATAATCCTGGCTAATCAAGTATCCAAAATTACCCTGTTAACATATCTACAGAATCAGCGCATGAGCCTTAAGGATATGATCTACACCCCAAAAACTGATCCAAATGAAGTGAGAATTTTGTGGGAGCAGATCACCTGGCATACTTGCCTTTCCAAAGTTAGGCTTAATCGTGCAATTTTTTAAAGCAGGAACTTTTTAGAAGAGAGTTGGCTTTATTGAGCTATGCTCTCAGGCATCATGGTTCTGTGATTTACTAATTTGTTTAACTAAGCTACTAGTACTAAATAGTTTAGCTTGTTATGACTTTTGGGTGATTGGCAATGCAAATTATGCGGTGTATGATAAGTAATAAGTTAAGTATCCCCCATCGCTATCCGCTTTTAAATAGCAAATACTAAGCATAATGGTCATCTAAAAATGAACGGACATGGATTTCAAGTCTACTGGGAGCTAAATAATGTCAATTCAGAAATATCAAGCAAGATACTAGATAGGCTGAATTCTTTAAATTCTGCAGAGCAAATAGCCAGTGTGATCACAACGTATGCTGGACAGACGGTCTTAAGCATTCGAATTGCGCAAAGAATTATCAGTAGGAAGGAAGAATTAGATGGATTTCAAAATTTACAGCAAGTTGCAGCTGTGCCGGGAATCGGGGACAAGAAATTCACTAGCATCATAAATGCGCTTGGTGATCCTGTCTAATCCATCATGTTCTTCGCCTAAGCTAACATACAATTCGTCGGAATTTATAGTGTGACAGAAGAGCAAAGTGGTCATCGCCCAATGCGAAACATTGGCTTCAGTCCTGCGGTACCCTGTATCGAACAGGACACCGAAAATATTTAAGGTAACTACTTCGGTATGTCAGAGCCAGTTTCTTCTAGCTCATCGGTGGGGGGAGAGTCTTCCCTGATAGATATCTTGCCTATGATATAATCAATGTTCTGGCTTAAGGACCATCTCACCGAGGGCCAGGAAAAGGATAGTTCTTGGTCTGATAATAATTGCCACTGAATATCAAGGTAGTCGCAAAAGAGTTCTGCCCCAGTAAGTCTGTCGGTTATCTTATAGACATTCACTATTTTGTATCTCTGGTCTTTATCCAATATTGGGGTGTGCACTACCATCGCATCTACATAGGTAAATTGTTTAATCAGTCTTCTGACATAGTATGTGCCAGTGGTAGTGATACGATAATGAGAGGTTGGTATTGGCATTTTAGCTTCCTGTACCTTGGTTGGCAATTCAATAAGATTCCAGCGAATCAGAATTCATAGTATTAATACCAGCCACACAAACTGTTGACCTTTTATCCACATTACCGCTTTCGTTTGTAAGCTGCGTGTTCTATTGCTACAATTAATATCTGTTTGTGTATAGGGTTTAAATAGTCAGGCTAAAAGCTAATTAAAAAGTTCTACCTATTGTAACCCCTGTTCCACCATAGTATTTAACAGAGAGAACCAATAGCCCATCTCTTGGATTTTCCCCCGGATAGCAATGTAACTTAGAGGATATTATAGTAATTCTGTTTCCCCACAACAGTCTGCATTAAAGTACAGTCTCTACACTCCTTTGTTTTTAGACCTTAAAAATTCATGCCGAGTAACGTCAACGCCCTTTCAATATAAATGCTAAATATATTTCTCCATTGTAACTATTTAATATACCCTACTTTCCACAATTCGCCATATTGAAAAACTGGCCAAGCATGAATACAATTAGTTAATGTAATAAAAGAAATGGCAGATGTAATGAAAATAATGTTAGGTCGACATTCTATAGTACACTTATATAAAATATATATAAGATATGGGTGATAAACTATGGAACATGGCGTCGGAACTTTTGAAGAGGCAGTAGCCAAGGCTGAGGAATTAAGCAGAGCAGCCAGAGAAGCGGCTGTAAAATCAGCTATAGCTTCTCAACAGGCACTAAACCGAATTGAAAAAATAAG
>CAYVML010000034.1:3237-10480 GCA_964452475.1 uncultured Dehalococcoidales bacterium | reverse complement strand
CGAGCACTATACCCTCATACAGGAACACGAGAATCATATCTTCGGATTATGGGGAGGGATAGCTGGAACGTGTTTGAATTAAGGTCTTTAATGGGGATAGTATCTAATGAACTACTTGAAGGACGTGCCAGGGATTTCTCCGGAGCGGAGGTCATTTTATCTGGTTTCTTCAGCAGTTCGAGAATCTGGCGACATCAACATGTCACATCACTCATGAAGCAAAAAGTAGCTGAAGTACTGGAACTTTTAGAGATAACATATTTAGATGATCGTCGTATAAGAGAGATGTCAACTGGCGAGGCAAGGCGAATTTTAATCGGTAGAGCTTTAGTACATGAGCCTAAGGCGCTGGTACTTGATGAACCGACTTCGAGCCTTGACATGCGCGCCGCCGTTGAACTACATATTATTTTGCGGAAGATCGCCACCGCTGGAACAAGTATAATTATGGTAACTCATCAGCTGTCAGATATAATTCCTGAAATAAAACGCGTTATTCTAATCAAGGAAGGAAAGGTTGTTGAAGATGGAATTAAAGAGAATGTTCTGGCTTCACCTTCGCTTTCCCGACTTTTTGGCATTCCAGTGAAAGTAGTTAAGAATAATGGGTATTATCAACTCTTGTAATAGAATGGTTTATAACACCAAGCTATATAGGATGAACTGTTGATAACTTTCCAATTCTGGGTTTCTATCACCACACGGGTAAATACAGATGAGTTTTTTATATTTTACCGTGATTCGTGAAAAACAATATTTCTTTTTGGCTAAGACCAACCGCAATTTTTATTGCCTCTTCAAGGCTGTGCGCATCTGCAATGCCTTTACCAGCGATGTCAAAGGCTGTACCGTGGTCTACAGAGGTACGGATTAAAGGCAATCCCAGTGCTATGCTCACACTTTTTTCAATGCCATAAACCTTTATTGGGATGTGCCCCTGGTCATGATACTGAGCGAGGACTACATCAAATTCTCCATTTATTGCTCGATTGAAGATAGAGTCGGCAGGAAAAGGACCATCTGCTTCTATTCCAATTGATTGTGCCTCCTTTATAGCTGGCAGAATTTCTTCAATCTCCTCACGACCAAAAAGACCTCCTTCGCTGGCATGAGGGTTAAGTGCAGCGACAGCAATATGTACATGTTTTATTCCCCATTTTTTGAAGGACTGGTGAGTCAGCTTTAGTCGGCTCAAGATTCGCTCTTTGGTAACTAGCATACAGGCTTCTTTAAGCGAAAAATGAGTGGTCAGGTGTACAACTCTAAGTGGGCCAGATACCAGCATTGTGGCATATTCTGTAGCTTCTGTGAGATGTGCTAGAAATTCTAGATGTCCAATTTCCCCATAACCTGCCAGCTTTGTTGCCTTTTTGTTGATTGGTGCTGTCACTAGAGCCTTGGCTTTATCTGCGAGAACCAGCATTGTAGCATATTTAATAAATTCCATTGCAGCCCTACCACAGGCAGGACAGACTTGACCTGTGATAACATCACTCTTTCTGAGGTTATGCAGGTCAACTAGATTAATAATATTTGGAGAAGTTTCAACTTCGCCTGCGCTTTGAATACAGTGTAGCTTCATTTCTTTATCAATTAGCTCTATTGTTTTTTTCATTGCTTTGGCTTCGCCTACTACCAGAGGCCGGCAGATTTTATGTATATCTGCTGAATGTAGAGCTTTTACAATGACCTCAGGTCCAATGCCTGCTGCATCCCCCATGGTAATGGCTATGACTGGTCTCTCTACTATATTCATTTGATTAATCTCTTTATTTGTGGGCAATAAGCTATCAATTATTGAAAGGAGGAGTAGATTTCTCCGAAGTTAATTGGGCCAATTGTTTTGTGTCGGTACTTATTCCTTAAATCTGATTCAGCGTTCTTGAGTTCGTCACACTCTATCCCGTTTTTTCTGGCCAGATATGCCTCCAGGAATGCGGAAAGCTCATCAATTGTTTTAACCAGTTCGCCGTCTCTAGGGTTGAACTCATCACTATTATATTGCTGGCTGATGCTATCAAAACTGGTGCTTTTCAGCTTTCCTCCAATGGTAATCAGATTTCTGAATTCGTTCTCCGTGAACATCTTTATATCTGAGTGCCAGCTCTCAGGAATCAAGGGATATACCTTCTCCTCCATTTGCTCTTTTTCATATTTCTTTATCAGGCTACTAAGTCCCATGATGGAGTGTTTGACAGGTGAAATGATATCCTTGGTGAGGGCTTCAGGCAGGTCGTGAAATAGACCTGTGAAATAATTATTGATACACCTTTTAGGACATGTGCCTAGCTGTAAAGAAAACAGGTATGAAGTGATGGCGACAATTAACATATGTCCCAGCACAGAAGTCTTGGGAACTCTGTGCACACGACTCCATCTCAATTGAAACCTGAGCAACCCACACAGATCGATAAAGTTCCTGAGGTTTGAGGATAATGCCAGTTGTTGTATACCTTTTACATCGTAATATTGCTCCTGCCGGGCTTGAAGGTCTGCCTTGATTTCTTCCATTTCATAACCAGCCGGGTCAGCACGTTCGATGATGTTGAATTCCCATTTGGTGGCGTAAAAATGAGCTGCGCTCAAAACCCTTTTTTCTATAGTATCACCAGTGTCAGTAAAATAATGCTTGAATCTTGTACAGAAATCATTTCCCAGTGGAGAGATAAATTGTTCCAATTGCATATATATCCAGGTGTTCAGTTGTCGATAAGTATCCAAATCCTCTTTGATCTTATATAAAACCTGTGGTTTCAAGTCAGTGACTACCAGACGTTGTAAGAATTCAAATAGACCTCCTTCAATAAGGTTTATCCAGTTGAATTCATCATTGTCATCTTCGAATTTGCCCAGCACATAGGCGATAATCATCTTGTGGGCCTGTTTATCCAGCTCTGTTAGCTCAACCGGACGTATTTTATCATTCCATCGTTGCATGTAGGCAGCATCGTAAAGTCTTTTTAATAGAGTATTACTTACTATAATATCCATTGTCTCAACTCACCGATTTACCGTGCCATTTTCAGTGGAGTAATGGGGTAGATTCTCTATGTTTACCTCACTTCTCGTTTTTACTGACGAAATCAAACATGTCTTTTTGAATCTTGATACGTTCTCCCCAGCCTCCAGGCCTTGTGCCTGGCTCCCAGTTGGGGTAATCTACTCGTCTTTCTATTGTACTAGGACCTGACTCAAGAATATCACGAGGTAGATAACCCTGGCATTGAGCAGGTGTTTCAATTCCCAATAGGTTGCAAATTATGGGGACAAGACTGGTCATATGAATATAGCCAAGCTTATTAACAGGACGTTCATATTCCTTTTTAATACCAGGACCGCTTGCCAGGAGAAAAGCCATGTTAGAAGCAATTCCTGTTCTGGATGTGGGTAATTGTGTGCCGTGGTGTGCTCCATACCAAAAAGGTTCCCCCAGCGAATGGTCACCGACTATTTGGTGCCACTCTCCCATATAGCCATGTACATATCCATCTTCGTTCACGAAGACGACATCACCACACTGGTCTCCCCAAAAACCGAGAAGTGGAGCATCCTTTTTACGTAGCGCCACGGCAATAGGACACTGTCCAGTATCATCATCCACCCATGTACGCAATACGCGCACAAGCTCATCCTGAATTCTGAGATACTGAGTAGAGCCTTCCTGGGCATTAATAAAGATGTCATAGCCACGTCCAGGCTTCATGAAAGCCTTTGTCTCTATCCAGTCTATATTTTCATCGGGTGTTTCGTCATTGTTAAGCCATTGGGAAGGATTTTTAAGAACTAAAAAACCTCTTTCATAGAGAAATTTCCTCATATTTATTGCTCTCCGGTCGGGTACAGCTGCATGGTCTGAAGCCACTATTATATTGGTATTATTATCAATTCCCTCAAGTATGGTACCTATCATACGGTCGGCTAACATATAAGCTTGGCGGTATGCTTCCCAGTGTTCCTCTGCAGAGGAAGAGTCATAGCCAGGGCTAGCTGGATCGACACCGGATAAATGACGATGATTTATATGGTCGAAGATATGAATGTGACAATAGAAGAGGTGGCAGTTTTTAGTGTTCATCATGTAATTACCAGCACGTGCTACCCATTGAGCTTGATATTCCATCTCCTGGAGACATGTCTCAAAATCAATGGCACCCCAGATGTTAGCTGCCAATGAGTCATGTTCCTGATAAGGCCCGATTTTTTCAAGCAGTTCGAAACCTAATTCTTTGGGCTCACAAAACTCTTCAATCATAACTATTTGTGAACGATAAAGGCGTAATCGTTTTGCATCTGGAGAAAGCTCTACTGTTTTAAAACGGAAGGTTCCTTTCTGTGACTTGCCGGTTACTACGAAACTCTCTATACACCAATCACTCCAGTTACCCTTATGAGTTGTTGCTATTTTGGAGTTGCCATCTTTTTCTGTACAGACAATGACAGTGTTATAACCAGAGCCATCGGTATCCAATACAAGACCATGAAGGCAACGGTTTTCACCTTCTTGTTTCGTTACCACAAGGATGGGAAATTCAAGATGGGCTTTATTGCTGGGAGGGAGATTTATCCAACCATCAGCAGGTAGGAGTTTTATCTGGCATGTTCCGAGAATTTCAGGAAGGTTGGTGTAAGCGAGAGCAGGTGTTATTTCGAAAGGAGTTGAACCATAGGTTGGGTTAGCAAAGCCGTCGATGGTATAGAGACTCTGGGTTCGCCTGGGGGCACTGGCAGGATAGTGAAAGGCAACAGATTTAAGCCCTGCACGTGCTGCTGCCTCAAATATTGTCTCAGCCCTGGCGGGACATCCAATAAAAGAATTTATACTTTTTTCAGTATTTTTAGGGCCTGGCAGATCTACATACCAGCGTATTATAGAATGAGTTCCAGAATGAGCACCGGTCATTATGGTAGCCCAGTTAGTTGGAGTATAAGCAGGTAAGCTGGAGTAGACCTCTGTAGTTATTCCGTTCCCAGAGAGTCGTTTTAAATTGGGAAGAATGCCTTCTCGGACAAAGCGCTGGTACATGGGATACATCATCCCATCCAATCCTACGAGATAGACCTTTCGTTGCATTATACCCCCTTTTATAACACTGCGACTGTATAAATAGAAAATATTCGCAGATGTTTACTTGCCATGTTATTACAAATGGCCTGTCAGTTCAATAGTTGGATAAGTTACATGATTTATTAACCCCACCATAAGTTTAGTGTCGATATCGATAATTGCGTGGGATGTAGCAGTAAAATCGCATAATAAATACTATACATAGTGGAGATATAGTAATTATAGTAAGAGAAACGTCTGAATTTGAAGAAGATATTGTGCGCTGGCATTGCTGCTGTTGATAATCATAAATGATAAGTCTTAACATTTTCGATTTATTTTACGTTATACTGTTAAAAGGACAGAGAGATATCTTACAGATCGTGAAAATGGACTGTAAACGGAGGTACACAAAGATGAAAAAGAAATTGTTTGTAATAATTCCACTGCTAATTATCTTTGGTTTAGTATTAACAGGTTGCTCAGCGATGAAAGTCGGGCAGGAAAGCGCCCCGGTACCGATGCCATCACCGGTGCCTGCCCCGATGATGCCAGTGGCCTCAGATGAATACAGTTATGAGGATAGAGCATATTCGAATAGTGATATGGGTGGCGTACTGCCTGATGGAGAAATAGAACGTCGTATAGTAAGAAATGGGCGTATGACCCTTGAAGTTGAAGATGTTATTGAGGCGATGAACAGAGTTGAAGATATAGCTGCTATTATGGGAGGGTATGTAGTTTCCTCGTATAAATATGAGAACGATGAAGGAATTAGCGGCGAAATAAATATCAGGATTCCTTCGGATAATTTTGACGAAGGTTTTAACCAGCTTCGTCAGATAGCACAAAATGTGCCCTATGAACATACTGATAGTAAAGATATTACAGAAGAGTATGTTGACTTGGAGGCAAGACTTCACAATCTGGTAGCGACCGAAGACCAATACTTGGAGTTATTGGATAGGGCAGAAACGGTAGAGGAAATGTTACAGGTGCAAAGAGAGCTTTCAAATATACGTGGGTATATAGAACAACTTCAAGGGCGGATGAAATACCTGGAACGGGTTTCTGAAATGGCCCTTATAGAAATCAGTTTGAGGGAAACAGGAAGCATAGCTGGGCCATGGAGCCTGATGAATACATTGAGAACAGCTGCACATGGCGTAATAGCATTTGTAAGAGGCTTAATAACAGTCCTTATTTGGATTGGGATATTTTGCTGGGTCTGGATTCCTATACTTATAGTATTAATACGACGCAGAAGAAGGACTGAAAACTAGGAATCATAAAAATGTATTGGATGTGGTATATTTCTTGACATTCGAGTCATAGATAATCTATTCTGGGTAATAATGATATTAAGTGCAGGGTAATCATAGCACCAGTTGGGCTGCTGGTGCTTTTTTATAATAAACACAGTATTCAGAAGAGGAGGATTAAATGAAACTCAGAAATAAAGTGGCACTGGTTACTGGTGGTGGTACAGGGATAGGAAGAGCTATCTCTCTTGAGTTTGCAGGTGAAGGTGCTGATGTAGTTGTAAGTAGCCGAAATATGGGTAATCTGGTCAATGTATGTAAAGAGATTAATGATAAAGGAAGACGTTCACTGGCCGTGGCTACTGACGTTTGCGTAAAAGAACAAGTGGACAACATGGTTAAACAGGCTATAGAAAAATTCGGACGTATTGATATCCTGGTTAATAATTCTGGCACGAGCAGAATGATGCCTATTATTGAATTTACTGAGAAGGATTGGGATATAGTGATAGATACGAATCTTAAAGGAATGTTCTTATGCACACAGGCGGTAGCAAGATACATGGTAAAACAAAAATATGGCAAGATTATTAATATTTCCTCTACTTCGGCGTTAGGTGCAATCGTTAAAGGACAATCTGCCTATTGTAGTTCAAAGTTTGCTGTTAATGGATTTACAAAGGCCTGTGCAATGGAATTCGGTCCATATGGGATCAATGTTAATGCTATCGCGCCTGGAAGAATCCTTACGTCGCTGGTATACAGTACCAGGAGTGCTGAACAGGTTGAGGAATTTATCAAAGTTGGAAAGGAGGCAGCTGTCCTCGGACGCATGGGCACTGTTGAAGATATTGCACATCTTGCCCTGTTTCTGGCCTCAGATGATTCATCTTTCATCACCGCTGAAGTAATTGCCTCTAATGGTGGACGAACAAAT
>CAYVML010000034.1:0-3227 GCA_964452475.1 uncultured Dehalococcoidales bacterium | reverse complement strand
GGGGCAGGTGATAGGTGAATTACTTTGATATTAGATAAAAAAAAGAAGGAGATAGAGATGAAACTTAAAGATAAAGTAGCTATTGTCACCGGTGGAGGTACAGGAATTGGGAAGGCGATTGCCCTTGAATTGGCTAATGCCGGAGCAGATGTTGCAGTTTGTAGTAGAAGACTCTCGACTATTGAAGAGGTAAGTCAACAGATAAGGAAGATGGGAAGGCGGTCTATGGCCATTCAAACAGACGTTCGGATTAAAGAACAAGTAGACAGAATGACAAAGCAAGTAGTTAAGGAGTTAGGTAAAGTTGATATCCTGGTAAACAACTCAGGAAGTGGACACATGTCTCCGATCCTGGAAATGAGCGAAGATGATTGGGATATGGTTATAGATACTAACCTTAAAGGGGTTTTACTGTGTACTCAAGCAGTAGCTAAACATATGATTGAGCGGAAATACGGCAAGATTATCAACATATCCTCGACGTGTGCATTGGGTGCCATTGTTGTTGGTCAATCTGCCTATGTTGCCTCGAAATTCGCTGTGGTCGGATTCACTAAGGCATCTGCTCGGGAGTTAGGACCATATGGCATAAATGTTAACGCTATCGCTCCAGGCAGGATTCCAACACCTATGGTCTATGAAGGTAAGACAAAAGAGGAAGCTGCTGCATTTCTTGATGAAGCGAAGAGGGCGACTACCGTAGAGAGAGTTGGCACGCCTGAGGATATTGCACATCTTGCACTGTTTCTGGTTTCAGATGAAGCTTCTTTCATCAGTGCAGAGCTTGTTGCTTCCAATGGTGGCAGAACAAACCTGATGGGAAGATAGGTTGAGGTTATATTATTTGACTAACAATAGCTATAATGCTGTAATCATAGAAGCAGAAACTATTAAGTAGCTGTGAGCATTTAGTATTCCTACTCATTTATCCAGAGTCTTTCACCATCGGTATAAAATTCGACGGTACCATCAATATCTGTCTGGTAAATATTTTCTTGTCCGAGACTGTCAAATAACCTCTTTAATACTTCACTACTGGGGTGGCCAAAAGAATTATCCGCTCCTACTGAAATAACAGCTATATCAGGGTCAGTGAGAGAAAGAAACCGTGGTGAGGTCGATGTTTTACTACCATGGTGAGCTACTTTTAGTACTGTACTACTTAGGTCGAACCGTTGCATAATCATCCTACGTTCAGCTTCATATCGGATATCGGCGGTAAATAAAAAACTAATATGCCTCCAGCTTAATTTCAATACTATTCCGTTGTTATCGACATCGCTACTCGTTTGCTCGAATAATTCCATAGGTGGATTGAAAACCTCTATTAAAATATCACTATCAAGCTTAATTTTCTGTCCAGCTCTGGCAATACTGTGCTTGATCTGCTTGTCTCCTATGGTAGTCATCCATTTCTGGTAGATTATTGAGTCATATATAGAACCCGAGTAGAGAACCTGTTCTACCTTGTAACGTTTAAGTACCTCTACCAGACCGGTGATGTGGTCAGCTTGTGGTTGAGTAGATATCATTAGGTCTATTGTCCTATCCCAGAAAGGCAGCTTTTTACCTAGCTCCGTACATAATGCCTGTGGACTTGGACCACCATCGATAAGAATATTGTGACCAACTGGAGTTTGAATCAAGATTGCATCACCTTGTCCTACATCGAGGTAACTTACATGCAAACGCTTATCTGGAAGTGTAAAAACGATTACCCAGCTTAATATAGTCGCTACCAACAGAGGGATTATGAGACATTTAAGAGCAAGGCTTGTTTTTGCAGACCATTTAATCATTACCTGCTATCTCCAGTCGATTGTTGTGAGAAGAAGTTATGTATTTGACTTCTATAATTATAAGATGCCATGAATATTATGAGCAGTACATAATACAACCATATCTGCCAGGTAAAGATATGGTTTGATTCAAGATAGCAGAACCGCGAAGTGGCGAAGCTTTGTACTACAAGGAGTAAGTAGCTCAGAAAAAGCCAGGCTATCAGGCCAAGCATCTGTGCCATAAATGGAATAATTAGCCCTGAGAATGTTACCAGTGCCGAAGTTATTACAATAGCAGGTAAAGCTGGCAGAGCAAAGAGATTTGCTGGTAAAGCAACGAGAGAAATGATTTGGAAGTAGTGGGCTACAATAGGCCATGTTGCTATGATAACCGCTAATGTTACCGCAAAGGTATCTACTAATAAATTGCTCACACTAGTTAGTTTATTTTCCTCTTTAAATAGAATAGCAATCGTATGTATACCCGCTCTATGGATATGAGGATACAGGAAGATAAGGCCACACATCGCCATGAAACTAAGCTGGAAGGAGTTGCTCCATAGAATCTGAGGCTGTATAGCTATCATAACGGCGGCTGCAAAAGCAAGTGCTGTAATGGCACTTCGCTGTCTTCCTAATAGCTCTGCTATCAGGAAAAGTGTTGCCATAGTTGCAGCTCGGATAACAGGTGGCCGCATTCCGGTGAGCAGGACATAAAACCAGGTAACAAGGATAACGACCCATATGTATAGTGAACATTTCCGACCGAAAATGAGAATACTGAAGCCAAGGAGTATGATGATAATGATGCTGACATGAAGGCCGGAGATTGCCAATAAATGTGCTGTTCCAGTTATAGAGAACTGATGATACAATTGTTGAGGAATATTAGCCCGAATACCAAGTAGAATCCCTTGCGCAAGAGAATCTTGTGGCTCTGGTAAAGCCCGGGTAAGAGAGGTAGAAAGACGCTCTCTGAGTAAATATAGCCATTGTAATAATCTTGACCCTTGTCCTCTGGATATTATCTCGATTTTTGGATAATAGACAATAGAGTAAATTCTCTGTTGAGACAGATAACTTCTATAATCGAAACCAGAAAAAGAAGCTGGTGTCTCCATTTTGCCTGTTACTATTAGTATGTCTCCGTAATGGTAAGAAGGGTATCTGCTAACCATTATCAGGGTAGTTCCTGATACTTTTCTTCCCGTATTTGCTATTGTAATATCGCTTGCCGATAATTTTAACAAGCAAGCTTTGTCTCTGATGTCTGGTTCCTTTATCACCATTCCTTGGATTTGTGCTACCTCCCTGCCATTGTAAAAATGAAGCGTCTGTTCATCTAGTTGAGGTAGAGTTGAGTTGTAATACAATCCGCCGCCAAAGAAAGCAATTAGGCAAAGACTGCTTATTATCAGCTTGGTCTTGATTTTTGGTAAAATGGGG
>CAYVML010000033.1:8877-10596 GCA_964452475.1 uncultured Dehalococcoidales bacterium | reverse complement strand
TCTCGTCCTTCCCATCATCTACTATAAGCTCAGCATCTGCCTCTTTCACAATCTCCTTTTCTATTGTGTCTGACCAGATACTACCTATCATTAGTACTTTGTATTTTGCCATCCGTTACCTCCCTTTATTATTTTTTACTTAACCAACTGGTGCCTGGCTACAATTGCTCTCTGTACTCTATGCAAATTAATCTCTTTTTTCAATTTCTTATGGTTTGATTATTAGCCGCAGGGTATCATTTTTAGTCCGCCTGTTCCTCAGCTTGAATGCTAGAAAGGAGTATCCTGCAGGTAACATTGTGCTGTCTCCTGGTACTTTATTGTTTCAGTCTTGGTCATAGACCCGGAGGCAACCTGTCGGACCAAATCACACAATCTTTCTCCTACTTGTTTGACGTTCTCTGTACCTTCAATAACTGTGCCACTGAAAAGGTCTATTCCCTCTCCACACGCGGCATAGGTTTTATAATTTGCCGTCGTCACCAGTTCTGGCGCCACCACGGTTGGCATCGGTGGTAGTAAAGTATCTTCCAACCTGCCACCGCCTCCAATCTGATAAAACACAATGGTGGCTCCTGCTGCTATGTAACCCAGGAAGATGCTGGTGGGTTCCTGCCAGTTGTCCACGAAATATAGTCCTTTGCCTGGTGGACATTCGGCATATTTGAGGACTCCCTGAATGGGACTGTCTCCACTCTTGGCTATAGCGCCCAGGGATTTCTCCTCCAGCGTTGAAATACCCGCAGCGATGTTAGCTGGTACCGGGTTAATATTTCTGATAGCTTCACCAATACGCTTGCCTCTTTCTTCTGTAGCCAACGCTACGTCTATAATGTCCCTGGCTACATTTTTATTAACGGCACGCTTTGACAGGATGTGTTCCGCTCCAATTATCTCAGTTGTCTCCCCGAAAAAAGCTGTACCTCCCGACTGCACCACGTGATTGAAGAGCTGACCCATTACCGGGTTACCGGCCATGCCTGAAGTAGGGTCTGAGCGCCCACACTTTACTCCGATCGCCAGCTGGCTGTCATCGACTGGCTCTCGACGCACATGGGAGGCATCACGCACCATCTGCCTGGCTACGCGAATTCCCTTCTCGATAACATGGAGGGCATCAGGATATTCCTTGCTTGAAATGAATTCTACAGGCTTTCCGGTTTTACTAATTTCTGCGGCAATGACTTCAGGGTCCAGTTCAGGATAGCCTGCTCCCAGGCTTATGCTGTGTATGATAACCCCGGCCACATTCGGGTTTTTCCCCAGCCCGGTTATCACCCGGGCAACTGTTTCTCTGTCCCGCTTCGACCGCCCGCTGCCACTATCGGCAGATATTAGTGTTCGTGTTCCATTGACGAATTCACATATTTTAGTGGATATTAAGCCACCTGGTAGTACGAGAACGTAGTTTCGTATACCAACCGTATCGTTTGCTCTACGATATCCCAGAAATCCCATTGTCCAGCTCCTTTTCTATAAGAACCATCTTTTCAGTCATTAAGCGAGTTTAATGAACATGCACAGTGGCGACTTTTTCCTGGAGCACGTATTGGCGTGCAGTTAAGCCTTATTCTCCTGTCATATTACTTGCTTTTGCTCAAGTCCTTTAAGATAATCAAAAACTTCTTGTGTACTCAGCACATCACCCCATCTCAGGTCCATGTCCAGCAGGGCATACCTGGCTTGCTCTGGATCGCGTGAGCCGACTGCATCATAGGG
>CAYVML010000033.1:0-8867 GCA_964452475.1 uncultured Dehalococcoidales bacterium | reverse complement strand
AATTATGGTGTGAAATCCACGATGCTGGCTATCGATAGCTGTACAGCAAACACAACAGTCTGTAGTGCAGCCGGTGATAATCAGGGTATCTATTTTTTTACCAATAAGGATTTCAGTCAAAGGGGTATCCCAGAAGGCAGAGGAATTTTTCTTTCTTATCAATGGCTCATCCGGCTGTCGTTCAAGTCGTGGGTCAAGAGCATCCCATTTTAAGACCTCTATGCATACCTCTTTGAGTCCGGGCATCTTCTTTATCTGTATTGGTGATACATCCGTAAAGGCAGCGTTATAGGTAAAACAGGTAAAGATGATAGGGGGTTTTGCCTTTATTTTGGGATAGCGGTCCAGCCACCTTGTCATACAGTGCTCCCTCCTTATTTGCTTATCGGGAATACGGGTATATTTCTTTCAATCAAGTATTGCTTTGCCTGGGGTATAGAAATCTCTCCGAAATGGAAAATAGAGGCAGCCAGCACTGCAGATGCCTTGCCGGTGGTTATTACTTCATAAAGGTGTTCCAGCGTACCAGCCCCACCTGACGCAGTGACTGGTATTCCAACTGCTTCGGCTACGGCACTGGTCATCTCCAGATCGTAACCCTCTTTTGTTCCATCTGCATCTTTACTGGTGAGTAGGATTTCTCCAGCCCCCAGCTCTTCGACCTTCCTTGCCCAGTCAACAATGTCTATGCCAGTAGCCTCGTTCCCACCCCTTATTACCACCTCTAATCGTGGGAGATTGCTTCCTGGCTGGTTCTTACGCCCATCGATAGCAACAACCAGCCGGTTTTTTCCCAGCTCGCGTGCTGCCTGTTTTATCAGCTCCGGGTTCTTAACCGCAGCGGTATTTATTGAGACCTTATCCACACCGATGTCGAGCAGTATTTTCATATCATCGATATTCCTTATTCCTCCACCTACAGTAAAAGGAATAGTGGCCTTATCGGCTACCTTCTTTACCCATTCCAGCCGTGTGCCCCTATTCTCCACGGTGGCAGCAATGTCGAGGAAAACCAGCTCGTCAGCACCCTCGTTGCAATATGCGGTTGCTGCCTCTACAGGGTCTCGCGCATCCCTGAGGTCTGTGAACTTTACCCCTTTCACTACCCTGCCTTCTTTTACATCAAGGCATGGTATTATCTTTATCGGTTTCACTATTCTCTGTCACTCCTCCATTATTTCTAGATTTGTGTTTATATCCAGCCTGCCTATGACTTCTCAGTTTAAGAGATGAGAAGCTAGTCAACTGAATATTGCTATATATTAAATAGGTAATTGATAATATCTCCATCCTGGACGATATAATTCTTCCCTTCTGTTCTCAGCAGACCTTTTTTTCGCGCTTCACTCATGTTCCCACAGCGTTCGAAATCTACATAACTCAGTACTTCTGCTCGGATAAAACCTCTTTCTATATCTGAGTGGACCCTGCCTGCGGCCTGTGGCGCAATGGTGTTCCCAGGGATGGTCCAGGCCTTTACCTCATCAGAGCCTGTAGTAAAAAAAGAATAGAGCCCCAGCAGGCTATAGGAACTCTTGATAACTCTGTCCAGTGCTGGTTCGGTCAACCCCATTGTATTGCGAAACTCCCTGGCGCTGGAATCATCTAGCTGACTTAACTCCATCTCCAACTTACCGCAGATGGCTATTACAGCGAATTCAGGGTGAGATTGCTTCATCTGCTTTTCGATTGCTGCAGACTGTGGCAGTTGGTCCTCGCCAATGTTAAGAATGACCAGCACCGGTTTAGCGGTGAGGAACTGGTAATTAGCGAGAGCCTTGAGCTCGTTTTGGTTGAGGTGCTGCTCTCGTATTGGGATGTCCCTATCTAAATCTGTTTTGACCTTCTTCAGTAGGCTTTGTTCCTTTGAATAGCTTTCACGCTCTGTTACCTTAGCTCCTTTCAATGCTGAGCCTATCTTGTTGAGACGTCTTTCGATAATGGCCATGTCAGAGAAAGCAAGCTCCATATCCAGTGTGCTTAAATCTCTCTCGGCATCTATACTATCTTCAGGATGGGGTATTTGATTATTCTCGAAGGTTCGTACTACCTGTAGTAAGGCATCGGCAGTGGTCAGGTAATTCAGCAGCTCTCCAGCTATTTCTCCTTTGCTGCTAACGGACTTCAGCGAACCGACGATGTCGACATAATTTACTTCTGCGGGAGTGGTTTTCCGGGGATGAAATGCTTCTGCTAAAGCACTAAGACGGGAATCAGGCACCCTGGCTATACCGATATTGGGAGTAAGGGAGGAAGAATAAGCGGCTATCTCTGCCTTGCCTTTTGTCAGGGTATTAAATATGGTAGTTTTGCCACTCTTCGGTAGCCCAATGATGGCAACCTTCATACCGATATTCTACCACATTTTTTTACCTGAACACTCATTCTGGAGGTATGCCTCTATGTTAAAATAAGCTGCGATGTTCCATATTTTGTATGGTTTGGATGATTACTCCCTGGGCCAGTATATTGATGAAATCAAGGCTGGGCTGGGTGACACTGAGATGCTAAAGGTTAATACCAGCAGGATGCATGGACGACGGTTGACTGAAAAGGAGCTTGCTGATTGCTGTTATGCTGTTCCCTTCTTGTCTCATTATCGCCTGATTATAGTTGATGGCTTGTTAGGACTATTTGAAATCAAACAGGAAAGACAACAGTCTGCTGCCACCGTTGCTGCCAGGTCCAGGAAAGGACTGAAGGAATGGCAAAACATCGAAGCTATTATTAGTGGAATGCCAGAGAGCACGGTGTTAATGATGGTTGATGCTGAAGTCAAAAGCAACAATCCCATGTTGAAAAAACTTGGGCCGCTAGCTGAAATCAAGGTGTTTCCTTTGCTCAAAGGGGCAAAGTTGCGGAACTGGATAAAGCATCAGGTATCAGAGGGAAACACAGACATCTCGGAAAAAGCAGTGACATTACTGATTGAACTAACTGGTAGCAATCTATGGGCTATGAATAATGAAGTTCAGAAATTATTACTCTATGTGCATGGACGTATTATTGATGAAAAGGATGTAGCTGAGCTGGCGGATTATAGTCGGGCGACCAATATATTCGTGTTGGTAGATGCGATTGTTGAAGGCAATATCATGGCGGCGCAGCGAATGCTCTATCAGATGTATCGAGCAGGTTCTTCTCCTGCTTATATATTGTCAATGATAACACGGCAGTTTCGACTGATAGCGATGGCACGTGATCTTAACTCTGGATTGTCAAAATGGCAGATTCAAAACAAGTTGGGGCTGGCAGGTTATCCTCTTGACAAAACGCTGAAGCAAGCCAGGTCGTATGATCTGGGGCATATCAGGAAGGCATATTCGGAGCTCCTGCAAACCGACCTGGCTATTAAAAGAGGTAAGTATGGTAATGACCAGTTAGCCCTTGAGATAATGCTTTTAAGTATGAGGCGCCTTGCTTGAAGAGCTGGTGACCTGGGCATCTTATCACAAGCCCTGGATTGCTTCATACTGACTTCTGTGGTAATATGCGGCCGTTTATTCTCAATCTGAGACTGGTTTTCTGGTTAGTAAGAGCGGATGGGTTAATAGATATCAATGACAGGCAACGAACTTCGACAATTTTTTCTAAAATTCTTCGAGGAAAGAGATCACAGGATTATTCCCAGTGCCTCTCTGATTCCTCATGGAGATCCTACTTTATTGCTCACTTCTGCTGGCATGGCGCAGTTCAAACCATATTATCTTGGTTTGGAGACGCCTCCTCACCCTAAACTGACTTCCTGTCAGAAATGTTTCCGTACTACCGACATAGGGGTAGTTGGAGATACTCAACATCTGACCTTCTTTGAGATGCTGGGGAACTTCAGTATTGCTGACTATTTTAAAAAAGAAGCTATCACCTGGGCCTGGGAATTTGTCACCCAATACCTGAAGATGCCAGAGGAACGATTGTGGGTAACAATTTATCTGGATGACGATGAGGCTGGCAATTACTGGCAACAAATGGGAGTTCCGGCAGAGAGAATTTTACGCTTTGGAGAGGTACATAATTTCTGGGGCCCGGCTGGCAACTCAGGACCGTGCGGACCATGCAGTGAGCTACATTATGACCTGGGTGAAGAAGTAGGCTGTGGCAGGCCAGAGTGCGGACCGAATTGCGAATGTGGCCGTTTTTGCGAGATCTGGAATCTGGTATTTACTCAATACAACCAGGATATCGATGGAAGGCGTACTCCCCTGGCTAAACCGAATATAGATACCGGCATGGGTTTGGAAAGGGTTGCCATGGTTATGCAGGGTAAATACTCGGTTTATGAAACTGACCTTTTCCAGCCGCTTGTTGATCGAATTTGCCGTATGGCGGATAAAAATTATGCCAGTAATGAGAGCGATGATCGTGCTATCAGGGTTGTTGCTGAGCATGGCAGGAGCATTGCCTTTCTTATTGCTGATGGAGTTTTACCCTCAAATGAAGGAAGGGGCTATGTCCTGAGACGGATACTGCGGCGTGCCTCACTCTTTGGCAGAAGGTTGGGATTGACGAAACCTTTCCTTGGAGAGGTGGCAGAGCTAACTGTTGATACCATGGGTCAAATATACCCTGAATTACTGGCAAATCGAGGCTTAATAATCGATGTTATCCTGGCTGAGGAGCAAAAATTCACCGCTACTCTGGAAATTGGGCTTGGTATGGTGGAAGGGCTAATTGAAGAGGCGCTGAGCAGTGGTAAAAAAAAGTTACCCGGAGAGCAGGTATTCAGGCTTTATGATACCTATGGCTTTCCATACGAGTTGACGGCAGAGATTGCCCGGGAGAGAGGGCTGACTGTCAATTCAGATAGCTTTGAAGCAGAGATGGAAAAACAAAGGGAGAGAGCCAGGGGCAGCCATAAGTTTATTGACGATGACAGGTCGAGCATGGAAAGGGCAAATATCTCGGGTATGAAATTCGTGGGATACGACGTTAACGTTTCTCAAGCTGTTCTCCTGGATTTAAGTTTCGAGGGACATGCCCGAGAAGAGGTGACTGAGGGCAATAATGTTGACATAATACTTGACACAACTCCTTTCTATGGAGAGATGGGAGGGCAGATTGGAGATACTGGCGAAATCAACAGCCATCGAGGAAGGGTTCTTGTTACTGGTACAATCAGGAATAATGCAGATGTTACAATTCACCGGGGTAAAGTAATTAAAGGTACTATGGCTGTTGGTGACCAGGTGGAGGCGAAGATAGACCTCGCTCGTCGCCTGGATATTGCTCGTAACCATACCTCTACCCATCTTCTTCAGGCAGCCATGAGGCAGATATTGGGTAGCCACGACTCACAGAGGGGGTCATCGGTGGAAGCCGACAGGTTCAGGTTTGATTTCTCTCAGGTGGTTCCTGTAAAAGGGGAGGAGCTTGCCCGAATCCAGAGGTGGGTTAATGAAAAAGTACGACAGGACCTGCCGGTAAAGACAAGGGTTGTCTCTTATGACGAGGCTATTGCTGGAGGTGCTATTGCCTTGTTTGAAGAAAAGTATGGAGAAAAAGTTCGGGTGGTTGAAGTAGGAGACCCGGTGGTGAGTATGGAATTATGTGGCGGCACACATGTGAAATCAACAGGACAGATTGGCCTTTTCCTGATAACCAGCGAAAGCAGTATTGGTACGGGCATGTGTCGTATCGAGGCGGTTACCGGGAAAGCGGCTGAAGCTCTGGTCGAGAAACGATTTTCTGCTCTGCAAAGTGTAGCAGCAGGTATTGAGGTCTCTCTTGAAACCGTTCCTGCAAGAGTGAAGGCTATGACCAGCGAAATAGAGAAAGGGAGAAAACACTCGCAGTTGTTGGAAAAGGAGCTGTCGTGGCATCTGGCTGAGTTGCTATTAAAGCAGCAGATAAAGGTTAATGGTGTGACCGTCTTAACTGGCAGAGTAACATCGCTGACAGTGCCTGCTGTGAGAGAGATGGCGGATGTATTGAGGGATAGATTGGGGAGTGTGGTACTTGTATTAGCTGCAATTCATGAGGGCAAGCCAAACTTCCTGGCTATGGTTACTGCTGACCTGATAGCAATGGGCCTGCATGCCGGTGAGATTGTTAAGCAGGTAGCCAGGGTGACTGGTGGTGGCGGTGGTGGTAAAGCGGGTATGGCACAGGCTGGAGGGAAGAATATCGCAAAGCTTGATGAAGCCTTGAGCCTGGTAAAAGATATTGTTGCGAACCGGACTGGCTGAGTTTGCTTGTCTGGTCACTCGGCTTCGAACAGGGGGCTGATTGTGATTTGGGAAGGGATGCTGACTGATGGAAGAGTTTACTGGAGGAAGAAGTAGATTAAATGCGTAGCCTGGGTTTGGATAAAGGTGACAAAAGGACAGGGGTAGCCATCAGTGATTCCGATGGAATCATGGCAGTTCCATTGCTGTTAATTGATAACAAGAGCGAAGACATAGTTATTGCCGATATTATCAAGCTCGTTGAGCAATATGCGGCGGAATGTATTATAGTCGGTTTGCCTCGCTCACTAAATGGAAGACTGGGCCAGCAGGCAGGCAAGATAATGGCCTTTGTTGAGAAATTGTCATTATATCTCGCAGAGAATGTCCCTGAAAAGATTGAAATCAAGATGTGGGATGAACGCTTTTCTACTGTGGCTGCTGAGAAATTGATGATGAAGGCAGGTGCCCATCGGAATAAGATAAAAAAACACCGGGATGCTATGGCTGCCACCTTTATACTTCAGGGGTTCCTGGATAGTTTGAAAAAACAACAGTAGATAATCTTATTTCCGACTTCAATCTTCCGTCATCGGTTGCTATTCCACCATTCCTGTCTACCCCCTCCCTTTACTAATAATTTTTAACTTTTTAATTTTAATCTTTCAGCCTCTCTGTCATTCTTTCGAAAGCAGGAAACTACTTACATTGGTTGAGTAACTCATCCATTTATAAATTGAATGGAGGGCTATCTTCAGCTATAATTCACTGGTTATTTAAAGTATCAGGCAATAGTTAAACCCAAAAGGGAGGTTATTGTTGCTTAAAAGCCATAGTTGCGGAGAGTTGAGAAAAGAAAATGTGGGGCAAGTGGTAACCCTTGCCGGGTGGCTGCATCGTCGTAGGGACCATGGAGGTATGGTATTCATTGAGCTACGGGATAGCAAGGGGATTGTCCAGGTTGTATTTAATCCGCAAATAGCACCTGAAGCACACCAGGTGGCAGGAAGACTCCGCAATGAATTTGTGCTGCAGGTTATTGGCGAAGTGGTCTTACGTCCCGAAGGTACCATGAACCCTAAATTTGCTACTGGTGAAATCGAAGTCGTGGCAAAAGAAGCTATTATTCTGAATCAATCGGAGACACCGCCATTCTATATTAATGAAGACGTGGAGGTAGAGGAAAGCCTCTGTCTCAGGAATCGTTTTCTGTACTTGCGCCGTCCAAGAATGAAGGATAACATCATTCTGCGACATCGGATAGTGAAATTCATCCGTGATTTTCTTGATGAGAGAGAGTATATCGAGGTCGAAACGCCAATTTTAATTAAGAGCACTCCAGAGGGAGCTCGAGATTATCTGGTGCCCAGTCGGCTGAACCCCGGAAAGTTCTATGCACTTCCTCAGTCACCGCAGCAGCTTAAACAACTTCTAATGGTTGCCGGCCTGGAGAGGTATTTTCAGATAGCCAGGTGCTTTCGTGACGAAGACCTGAGGGCTGACCGCCAGCCAGAGTTTACTCAACTTGACCTGGAGGCGAGTTTCGTGGAAGAGGAGGATATTTTACAACTTATTGAAGGACTGTTTAGCTCAATGACGGAGACCATCAGCCCGCAAACACGGCTGATAAAACCTTTTCCTCGGCTGACCTACCATGAAGCCATGGAGCGTTATGGTACGGATAAGCCGGATTTGCGTTTTGGTATGGAGCTTAAAGATGTAACAGACATCGCTGAGCAGACGGATTTCACCATATTTCGCTCCGCTATAGATAGTGGAGGCAGGGTAAAGGGCATTTGTGTTCCTGGTTGTGCCATTTACAGTCGACATCAGTTAAATGAATTGATTGAAATGGCGAGAAACCTCGGAGCTGCGGGACTGGTGACCGTGGCCCTGACGGGCGAAGCTATTTCGCTGGAAAATGTTAAATCAGCCATTGCAGCACATCTGTCTTTAGCCCAATTGGAAGAGCTAGCGGCACGTTTTCAGGCTGGACCTGGTGACCTGCTGCTGCTGGTTGCTGATAAAGATGCAGTGCTCAACAAGACCCTTGCTGAGATGCGGTGTATGATGGCTTCCAGACTCAAACTTGCCGATGACAACATGCTGGCCTTTTCATTCATCGTCGATTTTCCCCTGTTTGAGTGGAGTGAGGAAAACAATAGCTGGGAGAGCATGCATCACCTGTTTACTGCTCCCTGCGAGCGGGATGTGGAACTTCTTGATACTGAACCGGGGCGGGTACAGGCCCGCCATTATGACCTCGTTTGCAATGGTAGCGAATTAGGTAGCGGCAGTATCAGAATTCATAAACGCCAGCTTCAGCAGAAAGTGCTTGAGATTCTTGGTTATAGCCATGAGAAAATGATGAATCGCTTTGGACACTTTCTCAGGGCGCTGGAATTTGGTGCACCCCCTCATGGTGGTATCGCTATCGGTATCGGTCGTGTAGTGATGCTCTTTGCCGGGGAGAAAACCATTAGAGAGGTTGTTGCCTTCCCCAAGAATCAGAATGCTGCCGATCTTATGTTTGATACCCCTTCGACTGTGGAGACACATCAGCTTGATGAATTAAACCTCAAGTTGAAGCACGAAGTTATTGAAATATAGTGAAAATTCTATACAGCAGAGAGTTTTCCTTGAGTTGTCTTTATGGCAGGGAAATCCTTCCGTTAGCTGTATGGTAGAGGTGTAAATTATGAA
>CAYVML010000032.1:2944-10824 GCA_964452475.1 uncultured Dehalococcoidales bacterium | reverse complement strand
TACTCGACAGGTATGCTTTTCATCCAGAGGCTGCGGAAGATACCTGGTATTTGGCTTTTCCCGTCTGATAGAGATCGCCACCATAAATATCGTTTATCACTGTAACCGGGAAATTTATTACATGTATTAGCAGGAGTGCCTCGGCTCCCAGTTCTTCGTAAGCAATTATCTTCGCTTCTACTATGCTATTGGAAATTACAGCTCCTGCGCCACCTATCGCCCCAAGATATACTGCCTTGTATTTTACCATAGCATCCTTTACTGTCTGAGACCTCATCCCTTTACCTATCATTGCTTTAAGCCCTGAAGCTATTAGTTTGGGGGCATAGCTATCCATACGGCCACTGGTTGTCGGTCCTGCAGCGCCGATCACTCTGTTTGGACGGGTGGGAGAAGGGCCCATGTAGTATATGGTTGCTCCCTTGATTTCCAGTGGCAATTGCTCCCTTTTGTCCATTATCTCAGTTATTTTCTTGTGAACAGCATCACGGCAGACATACATTGGACCAGTAAGCAACAGGCTATCTCCTATTCGAAGCCCTTCCAGAATTTTATTGGTCAGAGGAAGACTGATTCTCTTAGACATAATTTCTCTCCTAATTACATCTCGGGCAGATTCTTTTTCTATAAAATAGCCTCTTTATGACGGGCACTGTGGCATTGTAAATTAACTGCCACTGGTAGACAGCCAATATGACAGGGAAAAGCTTCTATATGAACTGCCAGGGCGGTAATCCTGCCACCATATCCCATGGCTCCGATACCAAGCTGGTTGACTTGCGCCAGTATTTCTCTTTCCAATTCAGCATGTTCAGTCTCAGGGTTTGCTAAGCCGACCTCTCGTAATAGGGATTCCTTCGCCAGTAAGACGGCTTTCTCTGATGTTCCTCCTATCCCTACGCCTACGATAACTGGAGGGCATGGATTGCCTCCAGCCTCAGCAACAGTTTTTACCACAAAGTCAATAATCCCCTGCCGCCCGGAAGCAGGGACCAGCATTCCTAGCTGGGTCATATTTTCTCCACCACCCCCCTTTGGCATAGCGATGATTTTTAACTTATCACCGGGTACTATATTCAGGTGGATAACGGGTGGAGTATTATCTCCAGTATTAATCCTGTCTGAATAAGGGTTCCGTACCATGGATTTACGCAAATAGCCTCTATCATACCCACGACGTACTCCTTCAGATATTGCGTTATAGAAATCCCCGCCACTAATATGTACATCCTGCCCTAGCTCAATAAAGACTACTGCGGTACCGGTATCTTGACAGAGAGGGATTTGTCCCCTGGCAGATAACTCTGCGTTTGTTAAAAGTCTATCCAAGACATCACATGCCACTGGTGAATCCTCTGTGTTTCTCGCTTTTCGGATGGCAGTCAGGACATCCTCTGGGAGATGATAACATGCTTCCTTAAAAAGACTGGCGACGACCGCTGTAACCTCAGTGGCTGTAATTTCTCTCATATTTATCCATTCTTTTTTCATGCCTATTCAATAAGTAATTTGTTGCTTTGTTAAAGTCTATTAAAATGTTGTCACCTGCCTGATTCTTAATTAATTATAGCATTTCCTCTATAAGCCGCATGTACTATCATGAGCGTTGTCTTCTGGAGATAAATGAATAACCAGCGGTATAATATCAGAGAAGTTTGAGAACAGAAGGAGATGAAAGATGAATAACCTGAATTTTAATCTGCAAGAACCTGCTATTGCCAAGGAAGAGGTATTGATTGTTAATGATCGATATTTCAAAGCTGAAAATGTAGCTCTGGTAACAGGCGCTACCAGTGGTATTGGCAAGGCTACTGCTATTGCGATGGCGGTAAATGGAGTTACGGTAGTTGGCTCTGGAACTAACGAGGAACGAGGGTGCAAGACGGTTGAATTGATTGAACAGATGGGAGGCAAAGCAGTCTTTATCAAAGCTGATCTTACCAAAGATGATGAAATCAAGAATTGTGTAAAGGAGGCTTCACGACAGGGGCAGATTAAATTTCTGGCTAACATCGCTGGTATCCAGCATATTGATTCGGTAGAGAATTTCCCGATGGAAGATTATGATGTCATGCAAAAGATTAACCTGAGAGCTCCACTATATCTTTCCAAACTTTGTATACCATATATGAGGGCTAGCGAGGATGGCACTGGTGCCGTAGGAAATATGAGCTCTCAGCTAGGGCATATAGCCACCAAGCTTAAGCCTGCCTATAGCATGACTAAGTTTGGTATCCGTGGTCTCACCCAGGCTATCGCTGCTGAAGGACAGGGTAAGATAAGAGCTTTTTCTGTGAGTGTGGGCTTTTGTAAGACGCCTATAGTCTTGAAGCAAATTCCAGAACAGGCAAAACAGAGAGGAATTTCTGAGGAAGAGTTGATAATGAATGTCATGTTGAGCAGGTCACAAGTCAAGGATATGATGTCTCCTATAGAGGTGGCAAACCTTTTTGTAGTAGGTTTCTCAAAGATGGGGAAATATCTTATGGGTGCGGACCTGCTTTTTGACGGTGGAGCTATTAAAACATGGTAGTGATTTACTGTTTGAAATTAGAGTATCTGACTTGTCTCAGTGCTCTCTAATAGGTATGAATATAGTATGAGTAACAGCGATTCTAAGAGGGCATCAGAACCTGCTGTGTTTAGCATGATCGATTCGAATATCATGGGCATCGGCTGTGATACAGGGGTTGCTTTACCTGATGCTACCAGTGAAGGATATATGATCCTCGGTAAAAATAGTGATAGGCGTATATCAGAATCGCAGCGTCTGAAGATTAATCCAGGGCAGTTATTTAAAGCAAATACTATGCTACGACTGGAGCATAGAAGTATACCTCAGGTTCGGCAAACATACGCAACTCTGGGTGCAGGACCTTACTGGTGTTGGGGATGTGAAGAAGGCATGAATGAATATAGGGTTGCTATTGGTAATGAAGCTATTCGAACTAAGACTTATTGGGAAGCCGTAAATGCCTATAGAGCAGGCGGGTCGCCAGAGCTAGGCTTATTAGGGATGGATATGGTAAGGCTTGCACTTGAAAGAAGTAAAACTGCCGCCGAGTCAGTTGTATGGATTGGCAAACTGGTGGAAAGATATGGACAATTTGGGTGCTCTCTTCTTGGTGATGATCATAGCGGTGGGTATGATAATTCATATGTGGTAGCAGATGCTGTCGAGGCATGGATAGTAGAAACCTACGGCAGACACTGGACTGCCCTAAAATTAAAAAAAGGGAGCTGGGCTATATCTAATGAACCTTGCATCACCACTCGCTGGGATAGGTCTGATTCGGAGGTAGTAAACTATGCTGTTGAAAAGGGCTGGTGGCCTGCTGACAGGATTGATGAATTTAATGCGAGCTTAGCCTATCTCGACTTTCATTTTCCTGCAGAGTTATCTTATAGCCGGGCCAGGAGGTTTCGCCAACTGCTTGATGAGAAAGCAGGAAGTATAGATACGGCATGGTTCAAGCGAATTTTAAGAGATCATTACGAAACCACCTTTCGTAGTGATACTCAGTTTAATCCATCAGTACCGGGGATGACTACGATTTGTATGCATGCTTCACCTTCTGGCTCTACCTGGGCACACACTGCAAGCTCAGCGATTTTTGTGTTGCCCCCTGCGAATTCTGGCAAACTTCCTGTGTTGTGGTGGTGTGCTGGCCCTCCATGTAATAGTGTTTACGTACCTGTCTTTTTAAATAGCAAGCAACTTCCGGTTATGGTTGAATATACTGGTATGGCAAATAAAGAGATCGTAGCTCCCAACAGAGCCAGAATAGATGCATATTCTCCTGCTTCTTATTGGTGGGAATTTAAAAAGCTATGCGATCTTACCAGAGGGGATGAGATTGGAACTACATGGAATCGGAGACACCCTGTGGTAAGGGAGGCTTTTAATGGATTGGAAAGCGAGTTTGAAAGAGACTTTTATACTATTGAAAGTGAGGCGATTGTTTTGCTGGAAAAACAGGATATGAAAGGTGCAGAATTAACCCTTCGCTCATTTACTGAACAGTGTTTTAAGAAAAGCCTCAATAGAGTTTATCTTTTACAACAAGCTATAACAAAGTACGGAAAACCCTTCTCAATCACTTTCGATTGAAGGTGAATTGACTGCTGGGCCTATCATTCAGTAATAACTCAAGATGGCAAATATAGTTGGTATTGGTGTTTATAAATGATTTTAAATGACTTCATAAAATGATACTATAACGAGTGGTTTGATACCAAAACTAATAGCAATAGATGGGCCAGTAGCAGTAGGGAAAAGCAGCGTTGGTTGTTTATTGGCCAAGAGACTGGGTTACTCTTTCTTTGACACCGGTCTGGTGTATAGGGCATTTACCTGGAAGGTCATCAAGAAAAATATTTCATTTGATGACGAGAAAAAACTTTCTCGCATGGCAAATGAAACAGAGTTCGACTTCGTACCACGTCAGGATAGCACTTTTTCCCCTATTATCGATGGAGAAGATGTATCTACTGAGATCTCCTGTAGGGCAGTGGAAGAAAAGGTTTGTCTGGTATCTAAGGTAGCAGAAGTACGGCATAGGATGGTCATTGAGCAACGTAAATTAGCCAGCAGGGGCAAGCTGGTAATGGCGGGGAGAGATATCGGCACAGTGGTACTGCCTAATGCTGGATTAAAAATTTTCCTGGTTGCCTCGATGGAGGAAAGAGCTAGTCGTCGACATAAGGAATTACTGGAGAGAGGGAATAAAGTTACTTATAATACTACTTTTACTGAACTTCAGAGACGTGATAATGCTGACAGGAATAGACCTATTTCTCCACTGAGGCCTGCAGTTGATGCAGTGTTCATCGAAACTGGAGGCCTCACACTAGAACAAGTCGTTGATAAAATATACAATTTAGCAGTAAGTCAATGACCTTCACCAGGAAAGTTGTTCTTATATTAATTAGGTTACTCTGCAAGGTATTCCTCTCATGGGAAGTCAGTGGAGAGGAAAAGGTACCTGTGACTGGTCCTCTCGTACTGGTATCCAATCATGTACATGTTATGGATACGATTTTGTTGCCGGTTAGCTTTCCAAGATGGATAAATTTTATGGCCAAGCAGGAACTTTTTGAAAAATCCTTATTGGGATTCCTTCTCCGTTGGGCTGGAGCTTTTCCGATATTGCGACAAGGGGTAGTCGGAGATAAACGAGATACAATGCGGCAGGCTATGGCGATACTGGAAAGGGGAGAAGTCTTGGGTATGTTTCCAGAAGGAAAGAGGAATAGTGATGGAGTTTTAGGGCGAGGCAAGGGAGGGCCTGTAGTAATTGCCTTAAATGCTGGCGTCCCCTTGATCTCAGTGGCCATTAGTGGCACGGAGAATCTCAAAGGGATGAGCTGGCTGTGGAAGCGTCCCCGCATTATCATCAGCATTGGAGAGACTTTCACCCTTCCTGCAGTTCAGGGCAGGTTGAAAAAAACAGCAATGAAATCTTCAACTGACCTGATGATGAAGAAGATTGCAGCCATGTTACCAGAGGGGAAACAAGGGATATATGGAGATTAGGAAAGCTGGCAGCCTTGGCTTATGTTTTGGTGTGAGGCGTGCAGTGGAGATGGTTGAAAGAGAAGCGACTAAATATGGGAGGATAGAAACTCTGGGACCACTAGCACACAATCAACAACTAATACAGAAATTGTTAGCGATAGGGGTTACTCCAGTAGACTGTTTGGAACATCTTCAGGGCGACACTGTAGTTATTCCTACTCATGGAGTGAGCCCTGAACTGCTATCTCAACTCATGGCTCGTCACATAAATATTATTAATGCTACTTGTCCTATAGTCCAACAAGCCCAGAAGGCAGCAAAAGAACTTGCTGAAGCGGGACTTCAAGTGCTTGTGTTTGGAGATGCCGAACACTCTGAAGTAAAAGGCTTGTTGGGTTGGACGATGGGCCGAGGAGTAGTGGTTTCAGATACTAAGCAAATTGCTTCGTTATCTATGTTATTGAAGGTAGAAGGGAGAGATTTTCAGCGGCTTGGCGTCATATCTCAAACTACTCAGACTTGGCCCGTTTTTTATAGCTTTGTTAGACAGCTCATAGCATTTTTTTCAGGTCATGACCCAGATAACTGTAGGTGGGCTTTTAAGGAGTTGCGTATTATCAATACGTTGTGTAGAGCGACACAAGAACACCAGCGCGCTGCTATAGAGTTGGCCCAAAAGAGCCAACTAATAATAGTGGTTGGAGGATATAATAGTGCTAATACCAGGCACTTGGTTGAAATATGCTCTCCATTAGTAGAGACACGTCAAGTGGAACGGGCAGGAGAGATAGATAAACTTTGGATTACAGGAAAACAGTACATTGGTATTACTGCTGGAGCCTCCACACCAGATGAGACAATAAGAGATGTGGTAAACAGATTAAAATCTTTCTAGGACTGTGCTTTAGTCCTATTTCAGCCGAGAGTATTATCCCTTAGTTAAATACATCGCACTGATAAGCGCGTATTATATCGTATAGAGATCGAGGTAAATAAAAAGGGCTAGCCTATTTTACCGCTTAGCTTTCTACCACCGATTAGATGTAGGTGAAGATGAGATACTATTTGCCCCCCCTCTGAGCCACAATTTATTACAAGACGGTAGCCGTTTTTGGCTAGTCCTTCCTTATCAGCTATTTTTTTGGCCACCATTATCAGGCGTCCCATCAATTTGTCTTGCTGGTCAGTCAGTTCAACTAGAGAGCTGATGTGAGCTTTAGGTATGATAAGTATATGTATGGGCGCTTGGGGATTAATATCTTTAAAGGCAAAAAACTTGTTGTCTTGATAGACTATGTCGCTGGGGATTTCTCCAGTAGCGATACGACAAAAAAGACATTTTTCAGCCATAGCTGCTCCTTGTTAGATACTGATTTTTATTTTGTCCTACCCAATTGCTAGGAATTTATGCTGTACAGCTTAACGTGTTGTGAGTAGTGGCACTACTTATCCAATGTATGCGCATTCATATTCACCTGGCAGGAACTCGTGAGTATTGGTGTTTTGGATTATTATCTTCTCTCCCATCATTGTTATGGTAGAATGTCCAACAACGACATCATTATACAACTCATCGAACCATTCCCAACCCTTAGGCCAATTGCCTTCCGCTGATGGTCCTGTTTTACCATCTATTATACTATCACCATTTCCATCAATAAATGTTAATGAATTAACCAGCTCTCTATCCCTGTAGTACCCAATCTTGGAAACATGACCATTTACGTTTACTGGCTCAATAGTTATTTTAACCGTTTGGGTATATGTTCCTTCACTGCAGCCTGTAACTATAATGAGCGCTGTAGCTAATATTAAAGCCATCATAGTAGGCCTTTTTATCATTTAGTAATCCTCCATAACTTATTAACACTACCTCGAAATCACAATTATTTCACTACCGAGAGCCAATCTTCACATATATATTCTATCATGCAATTTTAACATCTTGGAAGAGAATAGTATGGTATTCAGTTCGAATAGTTTTATATAGGGTTAAAAATGTGGTACAAGAAAAAGCTGTAATTCATGCTGGAGAGAATAATCAAAGAAATCCTATGTAGGAAGAGGTGAGCTTGTACAATAATTTGACAAAATCTATCGAATGCCATAGAATTCTTGTTTGCATCATGTCCATATTAAAACCACCCTTTCATATATTCCACTTTGGATTTGATAATATCCTATAAACTAATATCATACATGATAACGGATGCCTAACAAATATTAATAGCTGTCTTTAGTTTCAAGGAGAAGAATTTATGACTGTTTCACAATTAATTAGCCACAGACCTGAGAGGTCTTTTATTAAGTTACCTGAAACTGTGGAAATACCTGATTTGATACGAGTTCAGCTTGATTCATT
>CAYVML010000032.1:0-2934 GCA_964452475.1 uncultured Dehalococcoidales bacterium | reverse complement strand
GTTCGAAGAAGTTTTTCCTATCTATGACCATAGTGGTACTAGGCTGGAATTACGCTATAAAGAGTATGAATTTGAGGAAACACAGCATACCATCGCCGAGTGTATTGAACAGGGGTTAACTTATTCGGCACCACTCAATGTAAAAATCCAGCTTGTGATTAAAGAGACAGGTGAAATTAAAGAAGAGAAGCTTTTCTTTGGTGAGTTCCCATTAATGACAGGCGATGGTACTTTCATCATCTCAGGGGTGGAACGTGTTGTAGTCAGCCAGATGACACGCTTCCCTGGCGTATATTTTACCTTGGAGAAGGATCCTGTAAAAGGGCGTGAGCTGGGACTTGCAAAATTGGTTGCTGAGCGAGGGGCGTGGCTTGAGTTTGATACTTCCGGCCGCGACGTAATTTCAGTCAAGGTAGGCGGGAAACGAAAGATGCCAGTTACTACCTTATTGCGTGCTATAGGTCACGAAAGCGATGATGAGTTGATTTCCCTTTTTCAGGATGTGGATGATTCGCCTGAACACACTTATATTCGTTCTACAATAGATAGAGAGCCTCTAATAAAGACCAGGGCAGATGCGTTAACGGATATATATCGCAAGTTGTCTTCTGGTGAACCTCCCAGCCTGGATAGTGCTCAGGCGTTGCTAAGGAATTTTCTATTTAATCCCCGCCGTTATAGTTTTGGCGAAGTTGGGCGATATAAATTGAATAAGAAACTGGGAGTAACTGGGCCTGAGAACCATTTTGGGCTGATGCCTGATGATCTGGTACAGATTGTCCGCCATGTTATTTCAATCAATAATGGGCGGGAGAACCCGGATGATATTGACCATTTGGGTAATCGCAGGGTACATACGGTGGGTTTTCTAATACAGGATCAATTCCGTGTTGGATTGTTACGTTTGGAAAAGGCAATTAAAGAAAGGATGAGCATTCTAGGTGCTGATGTTGCCACACCTGCTACTTTGGTAAATGTCCGTCCTGTTGTCGCTGCTATAAGAGAGTTTTTCAGTAGGTCTCAGTTATCGCAGTTCTTAGACCAAACTAATCCATTAGCTGAACTAACACACAAACGGCGCCTTTCTGCTATGGGCCCTGGCGGTTTGTCTAGAGAACGTGCTGGATTTGAAGTTCGCGATGTACATCATTCGCATTATGGAAGACTTTGTCCTATAGAAACCCCTGAAGGCCCTAATATTGGACTTATTGGTTCTCTGGCAACTTATGCTTCAGTTAACAAATATGGTTTTGTGCAAACTCCATATCTGAAGGTTACCCATGAAGTACCTAACATTAAATCAGAACTGGTGGGGAGGACTGTGAGGGATGATGTATTAGACGATAAGAAGGACGTTATAATAAAAGCGGGAACGTTAATAACAGAAGAACTTGCACAACAACTTGCTAGCTTTGGAAAGCCGAGTATCAAGATTGTGCCCTTTGTTTCCTCACAAAGTGAATATCTAACAGCGGATGAAGAGGACCAATATGCTATTGCTCAAGCAAAGGTTCCCCTCGATGAGAAAAGGGAGTTTGTGAGCAAGAGGGTTGAAGTAAAGATGGGCAGTAGATATTTCAAAGAGTCTGTGGATAAGGTGGATTTCATGGATGTTTCTCCCAAACAACTATTCAGTGTTTCTGCCTGCCTTATTCCATTTCTAGAACACAATGATGCTAACCGTGCCTTGATGGGGTGTAATATGGAACGGCAGGGAGTTCCTCTATTACGCTCGCATGCTCCTTTAGTAGCTACAGGAATGGAGAAACAGATCGCTAAGTACAGTGGCCGGACCATATTTTCCCCTGTGAAGGGGGTGGTAAGTTCGGTAATTGGTTCATTGGTTAAGATTAAAGATGATGCAGGAGAAGAACACGTACTTAAATTGTGTAAATTTGTTAGAACAAACCAGGGTACCTGCGTTGATCAAATCCCTGTGGTAAACAAAGGAGACAGGGTTGAAGAGGGACAGGTTATAGCTAACAGTTCATCGATAGTAAATGGAAAACTTGCATTAGGACAGAATGTTGTTTGTGCTTTTATGAGTTGGAGAGGATATAACTATGAAGACGCCATTATCCTTAGTAAAAGATTGGTCAAGGATGATACCTATACGTCGATTCATATCGAGAAGTATGAGATAGAGGCACGAAATACAAAACTTGGAGCAGAGGAAATCACCAGGGATATTCCAAGCGTTAACGAAGAGAGCCTGAGAGATCTTGATGAGAGGGGCATTATACGTATTGGTGCTGAGGTTCGGCCTGGCGATATTCTGGTGGGGAAGATTACTCCAAAGGGAGAGACTGAGTTATCAGCAGAAGAAAAGCTCTTGCGTGCTATATTTGGGGAAAAGACACGTGAGGTGAAAGATAATTCTCTCAGGTTACCACCAGGTGAGTGGGGTAGGGTAATTGATGTTAAAGTCTTCTCTCGAGATGAAAAAAAAGAACTGCCAGCCGGAGTTAACGAGATTATAAAAGTTTGGGTTGCTCAGAAACGCAAGATTTCAGTGGGCGATAAAATGTCTGGGAGACACGGCAATAAAGGAGTAGTTTCAATCATATTGCCAGAGGAAGATATGCCTTTTTTGCCTGATGGTACACCAGTGGATATTGTGCTTAATCCATTAGGCGTTCCTTCCCGTATGAATATCGGTCAACTCTTGGAAGCACACATGGGATGGGCAGGTTTCATATTAGGGTTTAGAGTTATCACCCCAGTTTTTGCTGGAGCGGATTCCCTGGACATAGAGGATAATTTAGGAAGGGTGTGGATAACGTGGAAAGCAAAGGCTGTTAATTTTAATTCAGAGAACTTAATGACAACAGATTGGGATAAAGTTAAGACTTGGCTTGTGGAGCATGGGTTTGATTTTGATGAGATTTTTGACAGATTTTTAACATAAGGGTATAGTTCTTTTGCCCCTAAAGC
>CAYVML010000031.1:6427-10891 GCA_964452475.1 uncultured Dehalococcoidales bacterium | reverse complement strand
AGAGCAGTGTACTGACCCGTGTGCCACCTAGGATATCCTGGCAAACTTCTGTATAGTGCGTGGTCCTTTATTAATCTTATTATGGGTAAAGCAGACCTCACCTACATAAATATCGCCATGGGAGTCAACTGCTATGGTATGAGGAGAATCGAATAGGGCGCTCGCTCCGGTTTCGCCTGGGCTACCCCAGCGTGACAGTAATTTCTTATCCATAGTGAATATACTGACCCGCTGCTCCAACTCAGAGACGTAGACAACATTATCCTTGTCGATACAAAGGTCTGTTGGTCGCCCTAGGTCGGCCCACTGGGTAAGTAAATTACCCTGCACGTCGAAAATCTGGATTCGTCTGTTTTCCCGATCAGTAACCCATACCCGGTCGCTTTTATCCAACCAGATGTTGTGGGAAGTACAAACTGCCCGGGGCCACTGCCTGGCTCCCCCCAGGAAAGTAATAGGTCTCCGTCAGGGCTAAATCTATGTACCCGTGCATTGCCGTAGCCATCTGATATGAAAAGGTCTCCTGAGGAAGAAAGGCTCACTCCTGTTGGACGGTTAAAAGGAGGGGCCCCTCGTTGTATGGTCGCTAGGCTCTCAAAAAGGTCTGCTTTTTTTATGTAACCAGAATCAGAAAAGACCCCCTTTTCTCCTAGCATCATGAGTAAGTTCCCTTCAGGGGTGAATTTCGATACTGTGTGATTTATATCATCTGTACAATAGATTGAGCCGTCAGGCCCGGCACAGCTACCATGAGCTCGACCGAAGAAATCCTCTCCCCATGAGGTAATGAGAGTGCCGTTACGGTCGAAGACCATTATCGGGTGAGCCCCCCTGTTTAATACATATACCCTGTCTTGCCCATCAATACATATTCCGGTAACATCCATATATTCCCAACCTTCGGGATATTTCCCCCAGCCATCAACCAGTTCATACTTATAATTACCTTCACCATATATCATATTTACTCTCCTCCTGTTTTCTGCTAACAAGATTTACTAATTACCTGTCTATAAACATCTCTGGAAGCTAGTAGCCAAAATCTTGTTAACACATGGTATATGGAAAAGGTATATAGAATCAAGAGCAATCTCAGCAAGGTGGAAAAGAGGCAGGACGCTATGATATAAACGTGGTAATGCGAACATACATTTAACTATATGTCAGGATATACTTTATAGCAGACAGTCCCATATAATAGATAGAGAATTTGCGTTAACTTCTATCTCACGAGCTGGTGAACATTGTGCGTTGCCAGTCTTTTTAGTACTATAATTTTTGATGTAGTTAGACAGAAATTAATAAAAGCTGGTATGAGGAACAGGAAGCAGTCTCTATTTGAAGGAGGTTTCTATGACAGATTCGGCACAGGAAGCTATTGCTGCTTTTCGCAGATGGAATGATGCCTTTAACGCTCGTGATACTGAAACACAGCTTGCCCAGATGCATTTTCCTCATCTACGGCTATCAGATAACAAGTTTCAATGGTGGGAAACTTCCGATGACTTCCGAGCACCCCAGGAAGCAATAACTGAAAAGCTAAAAGCAGAAGGATGGCATCATACCACCAGCCTGTCGGTTACTCCAGTCCAGGTTGGTGTAGATAAAGTTCACCTGGCAATACGACAGTCAAGACAGCATGCGGACGGTACGGAATACAATGGATTTGATACGCTCTGGATTTTTACCAGGATCGATGGCCGTTGGGGGGTACAGTTCCGTTCGTCCTTCCTGACCAATACCGAGGCTAATGGCTTTGGCTCATCGCCGCGACCTTGATTAAAAAGGTTCTTGCTTGCTGGTTATCTAACATGATGACCAATATCATGTAAAAGGGGCATTAGCGTAATAACTAGAAGTAGTACCAGAGGAGAGAGTAAAGCTTACTACCCTGCAAATTTAGGTTCTGGCAAACCTTTTACATCAGTCTGGATACGGAATAAATCTCCAGCGAAGGGCGCTTGTCTTTGCTTATCCACGTTCCACCCGGTGGTCACATATAGTTCATCCAGAGTCTTGCCTCCAAAGATGCAGCTTAGCGTGAAGATAGTGGGCATGAGTATTTCGCGGTCTATTTTGCCTGAAGGAGCATAGCGGACTATTTTATAAGCTCTGCATAGCACACACCAGATATACCCTTCGCTATCTACTGTTAATCCATCAGGGTCGATATCCTGGGAATATTGTATGAAGATTTTTCTATTTGAGATGTTTCCTGACCCAGCATCGAAATCATAGGCGTACATAAGGTGTTTCCGTGTATCATTGTAGTACATTATTTTATCGTCAGGACTCCAGCCAATTCCATTTGTTAATACCATCCCTGTCTCCATGAGGTGTACTGTTCTGTCTGGGTCAAGGCGTTAGAGAGAGCCAACGGCTTCATTGCTCCCTTCGATCATCGTCCCTGCCCAGAAGCGCCCCTGCCTGTCTACTTTTCCATCGTTAAAGCGGAATTGCTTATCGTAGGCTTCCGGGTTAGCTATGAAATCGAGCTTGCCACTGTTTGTATCCCAGAAAGCGAAACCATCTCTGGTAGCCAGAACCAGCCCGCCGGAAGCTCTAAACGATAGCGCTCCAATAGGAATACCGATATTGAATATTTCGTAAGTTCCTTTTGATGGCCAATACCGATAGATTCTTCCTGGCCAGAGGTCAATCCAGTATAGAGCCTGCTCTTCAACGTTCCATTGTGGGCTCTCTCCCAGGTTATTCCCTAAGCTCAATAAATGTTCTACTTCGTACATATTCCCTCCTTTCAAGCTGAAGGTTATCTCCAGGATATTGGGCAGGTTCTATCTGCTGTGGTTATAGCTCAAGTGACCTGGTAGCTATTTGTTTGGACCTTTTTTATTGGTTTTAGGAATATAGATAGTAATAGCCCGGTCGCAGCAAACCCGATTATAAGCAGAAAGACTAAGGAATAATTCCCGTATAAATCAAATATCCTGCCCGCCACCAGTGGGCCGGCGGCGCCACCAAGCATCCCGATAAACGAGGAAAAACCGAAAAGTGTGCCATGAGCTCTGGTACCGAAGAGTTCTGCTATTAGCGGAGAAATAAGAGCAAAAAACCCTCCATGAGCGAATCCATATAAAACAGCAAAAAGGTAAAGTTGCCAGAGTTGCCTTGACACCAGCAGCCATGACACCGAGATTATAAGCAGTATGAAACAGAAGGTCATAGTTCGGATATTGCCTATTCTATCTCCGGCAGCTCCTACTATAAGACGGCCGGCTATACTTACTCCACCAATTATGGATATAAGACTGGCTGCACTAACAGGCGGGATACCAATATCTATGGCATGCGGAGCAATATGGACCATCAGGCTGTTCCCACAATACCACATAAGAAAAAATGATATACAGACGATCCAGAACTGTCTCTGTGCAAAGCCTGCCCTGGAGGCAACCCTGTGTCGGGCGTATTTATTATGTTATCGGGTTGCTCCGTTTCTCCATAGGGTCTTAGCCCTTTTTTGCTTGGGTCACGCCTTAAAAACTGGGCGAGTGGTAACACAATTACAAGGCAGATAACCCCCAGTATGGTGAAAGCATTACGCCAACCGTAGGCATTAATTAGTTGACTTGAGAGTAAGGGGATTATCATAATGCCGAGGCCAGTACCAACCTTGACGATACCACTGACAAGGCCTCTTTTCTTGCTGAACCATCTCATCGCTGTGGATAGCAAGGAAACATTAGCGGGGCTGCCCCAGAGATTTATCAGAACACCATAGAACAAATAGACCTGCCATATAGCAGAGACACCAGACATCAAGAAGCAGCCAACAGCAAAAATGACGCTTCCACCTGTTATTATCATCCTTGAGCCAAACCTGTCGCTCATTCCGCCAAACAGGACAGAAAATAACCCGCCCATGATAAAGCCTAAGGAGTGTGCTCCAGAGATGGCAGCCCTACTCCAGCCAAATTCTGCTTCAAGAGATTTTAGGAAGATACCCCAACTGCTGGTTACTCCATGTAGTACGAAGAGTATAAGAATAGAGACTGCAACTATTGTGTAGCCGTAGAAAAACCTCGGTTGTTTTATATCTGGCAAAGTTTAAACCTCTGTAATATTATGGCATATAGGTCATTATACTGGTAATGCATCTTACGCTGTATGAGACTGTTTAACTGGTTTTTATGAACCCAACGGTAGCTGTGCCGGTTTTTACATTGCCGGGATAGTTCATGAGGTAGCTTGTTCTTTCATTACTCTATTCTTGGCTTCTTTGTTGGATTTTGGAATTCGCAAGGGACTTTTGTCTGGCAAAGGCCACAACCAGCTACGCTTCTACCATTATCATATCCCTCTTTTAGGGAATCCGCCGAGTAACCAATACTATCCCTCAGATACTGCTGACACTTTATTTTGTCATGGCCCTTTTCGGAAATAGCTCCAGCCGGGCAGCGGTCTATGCAGGCTGTACAGCTTCCGTTAGTATAAAATAAACAG
>CAYVML010000031.1:5470-6417 GCA_964452475.1 uncultured Dehalococcoidales bacterium | reverse complement strand
CACGCTGCCACAGCGGTGGGCAATTCCACGTTCAGTAATGAAGCCATCGGAAAGGCTGAAAGTACCAAGACCCGCAGCATAGGCTACATGTCGTTCCGACCAATTTGAGTATGGTCCCTTCTCATTGCTATATATCTCAAAATAAGGTTGTATAAATGGAGCCACTGCCAGATAATCCATATCCGTGAGAATTTCTACCATGTGTGCACGCAATTTTTCATTGAATTTCTCTCCATAATAACGTGTATGCGACCAAAGGCGGCTGGGAATTCGAGACTCAGCACGATTAGATATGCGAGTTTCTTCTGCAGCAGGCAGGATCCAGCTTATTACTGAAAGGCGTTCTGGCAGATCTGCTGGTTTTTTATTATAGCTTTTTGCTAATGCCTCACGGGGACTAAGGTAATTGGAAGCGATGATTGTTTTGTATTTAGTGAAGAGGGGGTCGTCACCATCAGCAAACTGTACCAGTGGTTTATCCCATATAACATAGTCATCCATAAATGACAGGCGATTATCCGGACTCTTAGACGTAAAATCCTGTATTTCCTGCTCAATAAACTTCGCTGGATTATTTTTAAGCTCCTGCTTCTTTCTTATTGATAATTCCATATACCCTCCTGAGATTAACCTCGTAGTGGCTGCCACTTACCCATACTGAAAAGCCTGGGTAAAAAGCTTTTGCGCATTTCTTCAACGATAAAAAGGCTGCCACCCGCAAGAATAGCAATGCCCCAGCGGTCAATGCCTATAGGCACCGTACTCAGGGCAACTTGCATAAACGGCAGGTAAACAACTGCTAGTTGTAGCACTATCGCTGTTGAAATGGTAATAACCAGCCAGCGATTGCGCAGGAATCCAAGCTCACGTACAGTATGCTCATCTGAGCGTGCATTAAAGGAGCGGAACCATTCAAAGGTAACCATGGTACAGAAGGCCACCGTACG
>CAYVML010000031.1:0-5460 GCA_964452475.1 uncultured Dehalococcoidales bacterium | reverse complement strand
AGGCTCATCCTTGCCTGCGCCCAGTAGAAGATAAGGAAGATGCCAATACTCATCAGCGTTGCCATAAAGGCAATGCGGAGAAGCAACCCCGGGAAAAGCAGACCAACTTTAGGGTGGCGCGGAGGCTGCTTAAGCTCATCACCAAACTTGGGCTCAAGCCCCAGAGGGATACCAGAGGCAGTATCGGTTACCAGGTTTACCCAGATAATCTGTAGTGGCAGCAGCGGTGCCTTGCCAATGAAGCCTACGCATAGTATTAAAGCCATAAGCTCGCCAAAGTTAGTGCTCAGCAGGAAGAACACCACATTACGCAGTCGGTTAAAGATTGCCCTGCCTTCATCCACCGCTGAGACCACCGAGGCAAAGTTATCATCTGCCAGCACCATATCGCTGGCCTCCTTGGCCACATCTGTGCCGGTAATGCCCATTGCGATGCCGATACTGGCTGCTTTCAGCGCTGGGGCATCATTGACCCCATCGCCAGTCATAGCCACGGTATGCCCGCGGCTCTTGAAGGCATTGACTATCCTGAGCTTGTGAAGTGGTTCGATGCGGGCAAAAACTGAGATATCCTTGATACGACTGGAGAGCTCTTCGTCACTCATCTGCTGAAGCTCAGCGCCGGTCACCGCTTTTTTCGGCTGCAGGTTAAGCTGATGAGCTATCGATTCGGCAGTGACCTTGTTATCGCCGGTAATCATAACTACTTTGATACCAGCTTGCTTACAAAGCTTTACTGCTTCCTTCGCTTCCTCGCGAGGCGGGTCCGCCATTCCCACAAGGCCCACAAAAACCAGCTGTCCCTTCAGATACTCCTCTTTCAATTCTTCAGTGTCTGCAGGCAGTTCAGCATACGCGGTGGCAATCACCCTCATTGCCTGTTCAGCCATCTCGTTGTTTGCCTCCATCACGGTTCGAGCATCGTCCTCGGTCAATGGAGCAACCACATCTCCTGTCAATAGAGAGCTACTGAAAGACAATATACGTTCTACTGAACCTTTCACGTATACCACCCTGCCCCTGTCGTCGCGTGGATGAAGAGTGGCCATATACTGCTTCTCGCTCTGGAAAGGTATTTCATCGAGTCGGGGGAATCCCTTCTCCAGTTTTTCTTTCTCCATCCCCGCCTTGGCAGCAAGTACCACCAGGGCGCCTTCCGTCGGGTCTCCATAGATACTGCAGAAATCGTGTTCGCATGTCAGTAGCGCATCATTACAAAGAGCCCCTATCCGCAGGTGTAACTTCAGATGCGCATCGTTTTCCGTCTTCAGTAGTTGCCCGTTCTGTCGGAATTCACCTTGTGGATTATATCCTTCCCCGGTTACCTCTACACGCTGACCATAAAGGTAAAGCTGTCGTACGGTCATCGCATTCATGGTTAAGGTTCCTGTCTTATCTGAACAGATCACTGTAGCTGAGCCCAGGGTCTCCACTGCCGCTAACTTACGAACAATGGCATTACGACCGGCCATCATCTGCATTCCGACAGCCAGAACTACCGTAACGACTGCTGGCAATCCCTCCGGTATAGCAGAAACTGCAGCAGCAACCGCCAGCAGAAAGATATCCAGCCAGTGCATCCCTCTGATAAAACCGACCAAAACCAGCATAGCGACAATCACAAGCACAAAGAGGAGGATGTATTTACTGAGCTTGTCAATACTCTTCTGAAGTGGTGTCTTCTCTGGTTGTATCTCCTGAATGGTAGCCGCTATTCTGCCTATTTCAGTTGACATGCCTGTTTCTGTGGCTACTGCAGTAGCCCGGCCGTAGGTAACGATGGTGCTCACAAAGACCATATTCTTCCTGTCTGCCATGGTGGTAGCCTCGGTGAGGGCCTTAGTATGCTTGTCGACGGGCATTGATTCACCGGTTAAAGTAGCCTCGTTTATCTTTAGATTGGAGACTTCCAGTAATCTCGCATCAGCTGGGACCTGATCCCCTGTTTCAAGCAGGAATACATCACCAGGAACAATTTCACTGGCAGGTATCTGTTTCACGCTTCCATCCCGCCTCACCTTTGCCCTTGGTGCTGCCATCTGGAGCAATGCCTCCATGGCTTTCTCGGCTCGTGTCTCCTGCATGAAACCAATAATTGCGTTCGCTATGAGCACCCCCAGTATTACCCAGGCATCAATATAGTGCTCAGCTATAACAGAGATTACTGCCGCAACCATAAGTACATAGATGAGCGGGCTAAGGAATTGTTTGAAGAAAACAACTATCGGTAGCGTTTTTTTCTTTATTTTAAGCTCGTTAGGACCGAACTGCTGCAAACGCTTGACAGCCTGGTCAGCGTTAAGACCAGGGCGCCTGGAACTGAGTGCCGACAGCACCTCCGTTGAGCTAAGACTATGCCAGTGCTTTGTCATATCTCCATTTTGATACAAAACCCCAGACAACGGCGGTAATAGTAAAAGTGCCTCTTGCTAAAGCTATATGGTTAAATGTCTACAGAGCTTTAAATTACAGCAATGTATCTCTTGAATAATTATGCTGACTTTACAGTAGACTGCAAATAGTGTCAAACATATTGCAGTTGAAGGGCAAGCCTTATTTGCTGCCGGCGTAGAAGCCATATCCGGGGTATTTGGACAAATTGAAAATAGTGCTGGGGAAAAACAGAGTTACTTTATTAAGGGTGGATATCTTATTAACGAATTATGAATGGGATGAATATGGCTATCAGGCCAGTAAACAGCACTGTGAGCATAAACAGATTATACCTGATGGTATAATCGCTCAGCAGTGATGAATCATAGTAACCTTCCACTCCCTGGTCTTTATACATCTTTAGCAGTCCGTTCAGTAGCTTTTTCCTCATTTGCCTGCCGCGAATTAATCCGATTTCGGCGACAGAGTTCACAACTATTACGAGAGCGACAAAGGTAAACATAACAATAGTCTGAGTGCCGCTTCCGTTTGAAGAGGCAATTATAGAATTGATGCCCAGGGTCACCAGGTTTAAAAAAATGGCCGTGAGAACAAAAATAGTATCAGTACGAGTGTTTAATCCCAGTTCGCCAACAATGTGCTCATGTACTCGTTCAATCATAATACACCTTCTCCGTAATTTATTAATAGCCACATTCCGGTTACTTTCATTGTTTTCCGAAGCGAAGAAAAATAATTACAAACCCGGCAGCAACAAGAGCCGCCACTCCTATTCCAATCCATAGCCAGAAGTAAGAATCGCTCTCAACTCTCAGAGTAGTGGAGACGGCCATTCGAGTTTCAGTCGCCTCAGCAAGCATGGTTATCGTATATTCTCCGCTGGGGCTATTTGGGTCAGGGATAACACTGATATCAACGGTTTGAGAACTGCCGGCACTAAGGTAACTTATGCTGTCAGGTATTATATTAACCACCCATTCTTCTGGTTTGTCAGCATTTAAGCTGATATCAGTTATAGCTGTATTCCCGTTATTTCTAACTTCCATGAATAGGGCGGTGTTCTTCCCTGGAGCTGCTTCTTTGTAATAGGACTCAGGGAGCAGTCTCAGGGACAGGTCTACTTTGTCTTCCTGGGCACATAGCAAGCTGCACGGTGATAGTGAACTCAGCAAGACTACTGCAAGCAATAATGGTCGTATGAATTTCCTGAGTATAATCATTTCCGCAATTTATTAATCAGGCAGTACTCTAAACCATATTATGTACAACATTGCTTTTTGTCAATAGGCGTGAAAATGGGGAAACAATGGGATAACCGATTTCTTGCGCCTATGGTTATCTTTCAGGAAATGGGAATTTTAATATACTGTCTAAAAGATGTGTTTCTACCGGCTGGAACTACTATTCGGGAAACAAAACACCTTTTCCCCCAAGTTTCCCCCTTTTTCTTTTCCCAGCTAACATTAAAACTGGACTTGTTTTTAAAGGACGTGTCATTCTGAACTGGGCCCCCGGAGGCTTACAGCCCCTCAGGATATTAGTTTTGCCTTCATAGTCGAGTCTTTCTAGTCTGGGGCAGTTTGTTTTGGAGTGGACCACTGGATTATACACATAAAGTCAGGAGTGTTGGATAGGTAAGAGGTTCACTCCAAGGTGTGTATAAAGCTTGGCAATATCCAGTTAGCTACTGCCACGGACAGATATTATGGTAAACTCCATTAAGTTAATAAAGAAGGAAGATGAAAATAACAATTGTCTATGACAACGAAGTAAGCAAAGAGGGATTAAGATCTGGCTGGGGTTTTGCTGCTCTTATCGAAAGTGAAAAGGCAGCAACAATTCTTTTTGATACTGGTGCTGATAGCTCCACGTTGTTACACAATATGAAAGAGCTTAATATAGATCCCAAGAATATAGAGATAATTGTGATCTCACATCTTCATGGCGACCATATCGGTGGCCTTTCTGAAATTATGAGAATAAATAAAACTGCTCAGCTCTATCTTCCCAGCTCATTGAGAAAAGAGCCTCCGGAGAGAAAAGTAACCATAGTGAAAGATGCACTACAGATTGGCGAGGATATCTTTTCTACCGGTAAACTAGAAGGAATAGAGCAATCATTAGCACTCAAGACAGAGAAAGGCATATTTGTGCTCACAGGATGCAGCCACCCTGCCATGAAAAGAATACTAGGTACTGCCTCGAGATTTGGTGAACTCTACGGTATCGCTGGAGGCTTCCATGGTTTTTATGACTTCGAGCTTTTCAAGAAGTTATCAGTAATCTATCCTTGTCATTGCACGCAATATAAGAGGGAGATACTGGATTTTTTCCCGGATAGGGCTTTACGTTGTGGAGCAGGGCTAGTGATTGAATTGCCAGGTAGATAGGGTCGCGCCGAAATGCCAGCTATCTAAGGAAAGAGAGAAGATGTTATTTCATTTGCCCTGCTTTTAAGAGCAGTGCATAGAATGATTGGATTTTATTGTCTAGTAACTGCAATACAGGAAGAAGGTGATATTGGTGAGACTAATCGACTCTCAGTTTAAAACATACTTTCATTACTACTTTCTTCAATGCTTAATTGCAACAGGTGTCTTGGTTATTATCTTATTCATTTTGGAGATTGAAGCGCATCTTGCCATAGTTGTTACTTTGGGTGCGAGTAGTTTCATTGTCTTCGCTATGCCTAAGACTAAACAAGCACAACCTCGCTGTTTGATTGGAGGACACATCGTAGGATTATTGAGCGGAGGGGCCAGCTACCTCCCTATTCTATTGTTTCACCTTCCAGAGGGTAGTAAGGGGGCGGAACTTTTATACATATTTATGTGTGCCATCGCGGTAGGTATGGCCATTTTCTTAATGAGTATCACTGATACTGCGCTTGGTGTCGTAGCTCAAGGGCCTAGCTGGCAGGCGGTGATTTTCGTTCTATCCTGTGCACTAGCCCTGAGTTTGGTCAGGTATTTGCTAAAGGCCAAGCTAAGAAACCTAATGTGATGTTAGGCAATATCCAATAATTGAATTGATGTTCAGTTTGGATTATTGCGGTTCATATTTCAG
>CAYVML010000030.1:0-11030 GCA_964452475.1 uncultured Dehalococcoidales bacterium | reverse complement strand
ATTTCCAGAATATTACAATCGCGTTTTTTAAATGCTTCAACCAATTTGGAAATGGCTCCTGCCATTTCCCTTAACAATTCATTCGGAAGACCAGCACTGCTTGCTAAATCCAAAGCATCATAGAACGGGAAACCTTTAAGGTAATCAATCTTGACTCGTAAAATCTTATCTTCAGGAACAGATTCTATATCCATTCCCCCTTCGGTACTAAACATAAGCACCGGGCAAAGGCTGTTCCATGACCCATCAGGAACTACGCCAACATACTATTCTTTATCGATATTCAGTTTTTCCTCTATTAGAACCTGACGTACAGGGAAGCCTTTTATTTCCATACCAAGAATAGTGTTAGCAGCTTTCTCTGCTTCCTCTGGCGTATCAGCAAGTTTAATGCCTCCTGCTTTCCCCCTGCCTCCAGCCCAGACCTGTGCCTTGACCACAACAGCTTTTCCTATCCTAGTAGCAGCTTCTTTCGCCTCCTTGGCGGTGGCAACAACCTCTCCCTGAGGTATCGAGATACCTACATCCTTCAGATACTCTTTCCCTTGATACTCAAATAACCTAGCCATTTATACCTCCTCGAATCAAACAAGTAAGTTTATTCTAAGTATTTGCTTGAGCAATAAAGCCATCTTTCACTAAAGCACTTGCCTGTCCCTGAGCGCTACTTATTATGGCCTGAGCCTTTTTACGTAGCTCATCAGCACTAAGTTTCACAGCAGCAACCCCTTGCTCCTGAGCTTTCATTCCCACTGCTACTGCCTCGCGGACAAACGCCTCAGGTTCATCCATCTTGGCTATAATGTTATCTTCACTTATGCCTCGCTCTACAGCATACTGAGCCAAGGCTTCAGCGGCAGCAATACACATCTCATCGGTAATGGTGCTAGCCTTAACATCAAGTACTCCACGGAAGATAGCAGGAAACCCCATAGAGTTATTTACTTGATTGGGGAAGTCAGAACGGCCTGTTCCTACTATTCTAGCTCCTGCTTCTTTAGCTTCCCATGGCCATATTTCAGGAATCGGATTAGCACTCGGGAACACTATAGCATTCTTTGCCATTTGTTTTATCTGCTCAGGAAAGATTATTCCTGGCCCAGACTTCGAACAAGAAATTAGTATATTGGCGCCTTTCAATGCCTCACCCAGGTCACCAGTTCTCTGCTCAATATTAGTAGTCTGGCACATCTTCCACTTGTATGAATACGCTTCTTTCTTGTCTTCTAGATCTTTTCTACCCTTATGCAGTATGCCTTTACTATCAACTACTATAATATTGGCTGGCTTGGCTCCATATGCAATCATCATTCTTGAGATTCCTGTATTCGCCGCACCCAGTCCATTAAAGACCAGCTTGCAATTTTCAATTTTCATGCCAACTATTTTCAAAGCGTTTATCAAACCAGCAAGCTCAATTGTCCCAGTCCCCTGTACATCATCATGCCATACAGGAATGCTCATCTCTTTCCTTAGGCGATCAAGTATGCCAAAACATTTTGGATAGGAGAAATCCTCCAGATTAATACCTGCAAACGACGGCTCCAGCATCTTTACTGTTTGAACTATTTCATCAGGATCCTTGGTAGCAAGGCAAATAGGAACGGCATCCACACCACCCAGATATTTAAATATCAGGCATTTCCCTTCCATCACCGGGTAGCCAGCCTTTGGGCCTATATCACCCAACCCAAGAACTCTGGTACAATCCGACACCACAGCGATAGTGTTCCCCCTATTGGTATACTCCTCCATCCTAGCTTCGTCAGCCTCTATTGCTCTACAGGGGGCAGCTACACCTGGAGAATAATAGATCGAGAAATCGTCCAAATTACGTACATGACATTTGGGCATTACCTGCAGCTTACCATGGTAAAAAGAATGCAGCTTCATGGCATCTTCTGCGGGCTTCTTAGCCTTAGCGAGCAATTCCTCCTTGGTTAACTTCTGCGACATTAGCTTCCTCCTTTTGTTCCTAGATTTTCGTTAAAATAAATGATCTAATAGACAAGCTATTTGCACCCTCCAACCGATTATAACACTTAGTTATATACCCAAACAATCTACTATTAGTCATCATGTCAAGACTCTTTAGAAATATTATCCCCACTCCTTATTGCTCTTTCCCCATATTTCATTCGAATCCTATCAACAGCCTTATCCAGGCTTTCCCATCGTTCATCTTTCGAATCAAACATACAATATTGCTGCTCTTTATTAATGAGGCTTGACACTTTGACTCCTATCATACGAATTGGTTCCCGCTCTGCTAATAAAACTCTGCCCAATAACTGTAAAGCCATGGTAGAGATCAGCCTGCTTACATCACTGCCTTCTTTTAAGGTAACCTGGCGAGTAACCAGCTTAAAGTCAGCAAACCTCAATTTTAATGTTACACACCTCGCTCTTCTATTTTTAGTACGTAGTTTCATGCTAACCTCTTCACACAAGCGGCGAAGGCTGGTGTTAAGAAAATGCTGATCTCTGGTATCCCGGTTGAAAGTAGTTTCCTGGCTAATAGATTCTGGTTCGTTGGGAGCCTTTACTTCTCTATCATCTACTCCATTGGCATAACTATGAAGCAAAAGCCCAGAAGCTCCAAAGTGTTTTCCTACTATACCCGGTGAGAGTGAAGCTAAATCGCCTATGGTACCTACACTCAACTCCTTCAATACTTTTTCTGTCTTCTTGCCTACTCCAGGCAATTTAGCTATAGAGAGTGGAGCTAAAAAGCGACGCTCCTCTCCAGTTGCTACTTCCAGCAAGCCATCAGGCTTACTTAGAGCAGAAGCAACCTTGGCTACTACCTTACATCGAGCGATACCTATTGAAACTATTAAGGCAAGCTCCTCTTTCACACGCTCCTTGACAGCTATTGCCATCAAGCGATATGAGCCAAATGGTTGCTCATATCCAGATACATCGAGAAACGCCTCATCAAGCCCTAACGGTTCAATACAAGGAGAAAAGTCCATGAGAATATCCATAAATTTATATGAGATTTCCCGGTAATATTTCAGGTTTCCCTTAATAAAGATAGCGTGGGGGCAGAGGCGATGGGCCTCAGATAGAGACATACTTGCATGAATCCCAAAAGCCCTTGCTTCATAAGAGGCAGACGATACTACACTACGACGCTCGGGATCCCCACCAACAATTACAGCTTTTCCTTTGAGTTTTACGTCCAGAGTTTGCTCTACCGAAACAAAGAAAGCATCAAGATCAATATGGAATATACAGCGAATCGTAATTTTCTACTTCCTAATGACTATAGAGCTATTCCCCGTAAGTGCGAGACAGGCAAGAATTGATTTGAGCACGTAGCTCTTTAGCCGAATATCTAGCTGCTTTAGCAAAGTCATCTCCTCGTGAAGCATATAAAACTTTTCTTGAGACGTTGATGATTGCCATCTCTCCTTGAGCATTTACTCCATTAGTAACTGCTAAATTCAAAGCTCCACCCTGAGTTCCAACACCAGGGATAAGTAAACACATCTCAGGACAGGTTACGCGAATCTCTTTTAATTCCTCTGGATACGTAGCTCCTACAACCAAGCCAATGTTACCCCGGACATTCCATTCCCTGGCCTTTCGTGCCACTATTTCATAGAGGGATAAGGAACCTGAATAATTGAGGCTCTGAAAATCTGCACTCCCCTTATTCGATGTACGACATAAGATAAATATTCCCTTGTTCTGGTACTCAATGAATGGCTGAATTGAATCGAAGCCAAGATAAGGATTAACCGTAGTTGCATCGAACCCAAAGGTAGAGAAAAGAGCCTTTGCATATGCCTTAGCTGTATTGCCTATATCCCCCCTTTTAGCATCCCCTATTATGGGAATATCAGTAGGGATATATCTTATAGTTTCTTCCAGAATCGCAAATCCCTCAGCCCCAAAAGCTTCATAAAATGCCAGGTTGGGCTTATAAGCACACACCAGGTCACAAGTAGCATCGATAATAGCCTTGTTAAATGTTAAAATATCCACGTCAGGCATGGCATCAGGGTTAGGATCAAGTCCAATACAGAGTAAACTCTGATTTTTTCGGCTGGTTAAAAGCAACTTATCAATGAAGTTCATTGGATTCACTTTGATGGTAACAAAAATACTTCAGGAATTAAAGTCAATTGAACTATAAACAAGCAGAAAATTATCTCAATAATTTTATCAATTATGAGAATATTCCAGGCATCCTCTATGCCTCAGAAGAATATAGCCTGAAGCATATTAAAGAATTATTACAAATAATAGGAAATCCTCACCTACACAGTAAGACAGTCCATATTGCTGGTAGTAAAGGAAAAGGAAGCACAGCAGCAATGATCGCACAGGTGCTTATTGATTCAGGCTATAAAACAGGGCTATATACCTCCCCCCACCTTCATAATTTGAGAGAACGTATTCAAATAAATGGCAAATCAATATCCAAGAAAGATTTTTCTACCCTGGTAGCAGCACTCAAACCCCATTTTGATGCAATACGCGCCGATACTACCCACAGACAATTCACCTTTTTTGAAGTACTTACAGTACTGGCTTTTACTTATTTCAGCAAAATGGACACTGACTTCCAGGTGATGGAAGTAGGACTGGGTGGTAGATTAGATGCAACCAATGTAGTCAAACCTGAAGTGTGTGTTATCACACCAATCGGACTGGAGCATACTCAAATTTTAGGCGATACCCTAGAAAAAATAGCCTATGAAAAAGCTGGAATAATCAAACAAGGTAGCCTTGTTGTGAGCTCTACACAGAAATCGGAAGCATTGAAGGTAATCAGCGAAGTGTGTCATCAGCGACAAGCCAGACTCATCGAGGTGGATCAGGTCGCTAACTGGCACAAAGTATCCCACGACTTGTATCACCAAGTAATTGCAGTACAAAGTAAATCGACCAATTATCGCCTATGGCTTCCGCTACTTGGTGATTATCAACTTGATAATGCTGCTACTGCAATAGTGGCACTTGAAACACTAGCTGCGCAGGGCTTTGCTATATCTGTGAACCATATTGAGAGGGGATTTACAAGGGTAAACTGGCCAGGGCGATTCCAGATTTTAAAACAAAAACCAACCCTACTCGTTGATGGTGCACACAACGTGGAATCAGTCAGGCGGTTGATAGATAGTCTGAGAATATATCTCAGTTACCACCGTATCTACCTAATCATCGGGATATCTAGTGATAAAAACATAACTGGTATAGTAAAAGAATTGATTTCTCTTTCGCCACAAGTTATAGCCACTCATTCCATGCACCCACGCGCTGCCTCCTCATCAATGATAGCTAACGAATTTAGTCAATATGGCATCACCTCAAAGGTCAGCTCTTCTGTAGCCAAGGCTCTCCAAGAAGCCCTGACTGTAGCGGATAAAGGGGATCTTATCTGTGTAACTGGTTCTCTATTTGTAGTTTCAGAGGCGATCGACTATGTCAATAGAAAATTCTCCCCTAGGTCTGAGAACTCACAGTTGAGGTATAAGCCTCCTCAGGCAACATAGCAGCCAGGATTTGTTGCATCGCCATAACATGGCTACATGTACCCCACTGGGAAAAGAAATGGCAGGAGCATTGCCATCCTCCACCTGTGTAGCTTAATGTATAATTATCGTTCTCTCCTCGAAACTGAGCAGTAAAATTAGACAAGGTAACGCGATCCGGTTCTTGAGCATAGAGTTTAGCTTTTTCAATCTTACCAATTAGGCTAGATCTCACTTAAACCCTCCTTACTTTAGTTTTATAACTTCCTTCCAGTACAATCAATATAGATTAACATAAACCAATTTATACACAGAAAGTATATAACACTGCCTGAGAAAAAGCTATTTCCTGACACGATAGTTTGTACTTCTTGATATCGTATTTTCCTACTTTAACAAGGTCAATAATTTAACATTTCATGAGATTAGATAACATACCTTTATGGCAGAATATGCTCTTACCATTTTCGGATAAATAAATTTATCACTTAAGAATCAAGTTGGTACTTGAAGAATATAAAGTAAATAACATATTTTGCCTTTCACAAATGTAAAAGCTACAATAAACTCAATAAAAATGCGTAACATGATTATTGATGCCCTGACAGGTCACCATGCAGATTACATTGAAGCTCATTTCGGAGAGAGTGAGCGCACACAGTTCACATATCATGGTGGAAAATTGGAGGAGGTAAATAGAATACATAGCTGTGGCGGTAATATACGAGCACTGGTCAAAGGGGGTTGGGGATTCGTCAGTTTTAACGATACGAATCGCCTAAGGGAAAAAGTGGGCCTGGCAATAAGCGAAGCTCGATTGACTAACGGTGAAGGACTTCTCCATCCTCGCCCCAAGGTCATAGTTGACACAGTAACCTTCCAGGAGGGCAAGGAGGCAGCCAGCATAACACTACAAGCAAAGAAACAGCTACTGGATGAATATAATAACATTATGTTAAGTTGTCCTGGGATACAGAGCACTATGATTAGATACGAAGATACCAAGCGGAAAGTTATTTTCGTTAATTCGGAAGGTAGCTATATTGAACAGTTTAAGCCAGATCTCAGCCTTCGATTAACAGCTATCGCTCGGAAGGGCGATGAGGTGCAGCAAGCAGGGTTAAGCTTAGGTAGCAGGGGTGATTTCTCCGTTATAGAAGGGCTTCACCCCCGGGTAAAGGAGATGAGTAATCGTGCCAATGCCCTCCTTGATGCCCCCCATGCAAAAGGCGGTGAATATACTGTTGTTCTGGACCCTGTCCTAGCTGGAGTTTTTACTCATGAAGCTTTTGGACACCTATCTGAGGCAGACTTTGTGTACCAGAACAATCAGCTACGTGATATTATGACTCTAGGACGTAGGTTTGGAGATAAAAGCCTTAATATCATCGATGATGCCTCCATTTATGCCCTGAGAGGAAGCTATCAATATGATGATGAAGGAACCCTTACAGCAAAAACACCTCTTATTCAAGAAGGTGTTCTAGTAGGAAGACTTCACTCTCTGGAGACTGCTGCTAGAATGAAAGAAAAACCTACTGGAAATGCTCGTGCTATCAACTATCGCTTCCCTCCAATAGTACGCATGAGTAACACATTCATCAGCCCAGGGAAAGCATCCTTTAAAGATATGATTAGTGATATCAAAGAGGGAATCTATGTAAAAGACTGGTATGGGGGCACAACAAGTCTGGAGATGTTTACCTTCTCTTCTGGCATAGCATATATGATTCGCAATGGAAAGCTCGCTGAATTGCTACGTCCGGTGGTATTAACCGGAAATGTATTCGCTACGCTCAGTAACATAGATATGATCGGCAATGATTTAGAAATGAACCAGGGAGGTGGTTGTGGCAAGGGAGCACAATCTCCTCTCCCAGTATCTAATGGAAGTCCACACATAAGAATCCGTCACTGTATAGTCGGAGGACGCTAGATGAAGTATCCTTTTGTTGAAGAGCTTCTCAATGCCGCTATAAAAATAGCTGAGGCAGCAGAGGTATTTGAACTCTCCACGCAGGAAACACCAGTCAATTTTGAAGCTAACAAACTCAAGCAACTTCAAAGCAAAGAAAGTCACAGCCTTGCCCTGCGCATTTTTAAAGCCGGCCGAATCGGGTTCGCCTTGACTAATGGCACCTCCTCACTATTATCAAAACAGGAGAAAAGCCAGAAAACAATAGAGACCTTACTGAACATGGCCATAGAAACATCCAGTCTCGGATTTCTCTCCACTTTCAGTTTTAGCCCAAAGAGTAGTTATCCCATGGTAAACATCTTCGATTCAAGGGTAAAAAGAGTAAGTGTAGAAGAGATGCTCGGACTGGGTAATCACCTAATAATAAAAGTTAAGCATTGTGCTCCTGATATTCTCTGTGACGTTGAAGTAAACAAAGGCACAAAATCTGTCCTATCATCAACTCTCAGGGAGGCGAAGCAAGTTACACTAAAAGTTACTTTGGGATTAGCGTAGAAGGTATCCTCACCAAAGACACAGATATGCTGTTTGTTGGAGACAGCGAGGGCTCTTGCCAAGCCTTTAATGAAATAGATGGAGTTGCTAATCGAGTAGTTGCCCAATTAGAAATGGCCAAGAAACAGGCTACTGTATCCACAAAATCGTTACCGGTTATATTTACCCCCAGAGGAGTGGCCAGTGCTTTTTTCAGTCCTATAGCTCTTGCTTTTAATGGTAAAACTGTCCTTGAAGGAGCTTCCCCTCTAAGGGGCAAATTAGGGGAGAGGGTTTTTAATCAAGCATTGAGTCTCTGGGATGACCCAACAATAGACTACTGCTTGGGAAGCTCCCCTTGTGATGATGAGGGAGTACCCAGCCAGCGTACAATGCTTGTAAACAAGGGAATAGCCACAAACTTCATATATGACCTTCAGACCGCAGCCCTGGCTAAGACTATAAGTACTGGTAATGGGAAAAGAAATAGCGCTGGTACACCTAGACCAGGGATAAAATTTCTAGTTATTGAAGAAGGGAATACTTCTTTCCAAGACATGGTAGCCAACATCAAAGAAGGATTGATTGTTGAACAACTTATGGGGGCGGAACAGGGAAACGTACTGGGGGGAGACTTTGGAGGTAATGTTCTGCTAGGATATAAAGTGGAGAATGGAGAAATTACTGGGCGGGTAAAAGACACTATGATATCCGGAAACATTTACCAGGTCTTAAAACAGCCAATTGAAATAGGGGGGATGGCTCGAGAGGTAGACGGGATAATAAAAACTCCGCATCTGTACTGCCCTTATTTAGCAGTATCAACCGGAGGAAGGTAAAAATGAGCGAATCAAACGAATCAACACAATATTCAGTAAAACTTCACAAACAACCAAGCCCTACAAATTGTTCCATGCTTGCTTCCTGGCCTGGGATTGGTAACGTTTCCTTAGTGGTGGCCAAGTATTTAAAGCAAAAGCTAAATGCAGAGGAGATAGGAGAAGTCAATCCTATTGGCTTCTTCGAGCCTGTAGGCATTAGAGTAAAAGATAATGTAGTAGAGAGTCCTAGTTTTCCAGAGAGTAAATTCTATTACTGGCAGGATGTCAATGCCAGTAAAGGGCTATTATTGTTCATTGGTGAAGAACAACCAAGCACCAAAGGATACGAGCTTATCAATCATGTTCTCAATGTTGCTCAGAAGCTTAATGTAAGAATGATATATAGTTGTGCTGCTGCAGTTACCAGGATACATCATAGCGAAAAGCCACATGTTTGGGGGGTAGCCACAAAACCTGAACTGCTCAATGAACTAAGTGAGCAAGGGGCCATCCTTCAAGGCAATCTTCGCATTGCTGGTCTCAATGGACTAATACTAGGCTTAGCTAAGGAGCGTGGGCTGGATGGCCTCTGTCTGCTGGGAGAGGTGCCTTCTTTCGCCACTCAGATTACCAATCCTAAAGCCTCTCTAGCCGTGCTAGAAATACTCAGCAGAATGTTGAATATCGACGTTAATCTTGATGATCTCGAAAGTATGTCCAAACGTGCTGATGAGGAAATGGAGAGAATAGCCAAGCGAGCCACCGCTGAATTTATCGACCAGTTTACCGAGCCTATCTGGGAACAGGGTGAAGAAGAGGAAGAAGAAGATGACTAATGCGACCGAGATTGACCACCAAAATGAGGAGTGCTATTATCAACTTAGATGTCAGCTTTGACTGAGCTTTATCAAGAAATTGCAAGTTGCCGCAGTTGCAAGCTAGCTGAATCTCGAACCAAGGCAGTGCCTGGTGAAGGGCCAGAGGATGCCAGCTTATTCTTCATCGGCGAAGCGCCAGGGTGGAATGAAGACCAACAAGGACGACCATTCGTTGGGCAAGCAGGCACCTACCTCGAGCATTTGCTAAGGCTGATTAAAATGAATCGAAACCAGATTTACATCGCGAATGTGATTAAGTGTCGACCACCACAAAATCGTGACCCATTGCCTTCGGAGATAATGGCCTGTCAGAAGTGGCTTGACCAACAAATACAGATAATAAAACCCAAAATGATAGTCACATTGGGACGTTATTCTCTAGCAAGATATTTTCCCAAAGAAAGCATCGGCAAAGTACATGGAAAAGCACGGAGGCTGAGTGGTGTCATCTACTATCCTATGTATCACCCCGCCGCAGCTCTGCATCAAAACAGCCTACGGAATTCAATCGAAGCTGACATGCTTAAAATTCCAAATATATTGTCTCAAGGCGAGGAAATAGCTGAGTCTCCAGCAAGAGCTCAGCAATTGAACTTATTTTGATTCTAGGTAAGAAGTATGCCAGCGCATAAGTTAAGAATAATCCCCCTCGGAGGATTGGGAGAAGTCGGCATGAATATGATGGCTTTGGAGTATGCCGACGACATAATCATCATCGATGCCGGATTTATGTTTCCCAGAGAAGAGATGCCTGGTATTGGCATGCTCATCCCAGATATAGATTATCTACGACACAGACGAGCGAAGTTAAAAGGAATAATAATTACTCACGGACATCTAGATCATATTGGTGCCTTGCCATATATTTTACCTGATCTTCAGCTCCCTATTTACACTACCAGATTCACCAAGGAACTAATCACTAACGAACTCAGACGAAGTGGAGCCAAGAATAAGGCGAACCTGAGAAGCGGGCACCCCGGTAACAGAATTATACTGGGTAATTTCGCCATAGACTTCTTTCGTGTTTGCCATAGTATTCCTGACTCCATGGGCTTAATCATCCGCACACCTCTAGGCATCGTAGTGCATAGCGGTGACTTCAAGCTTGACCAGACTCCAGTCATTGGCAAGCCTACTGATCTCAGTCGCTTAGCTCAACTGGGGGCAAAGGGGACATTGCTGCTTCTTTCCGACTCAACTTATGCCGAGCTTCCTGGCTACACACCCTCTGAGCAAGTAGTCAGCGACACTCTAGACCATATTATCGCAGAGGCTCCCGGCAGGATAATCATAACTACCTTTTCATCCCTGGTTTCTCGCATTCAGCAGGTGATTAACATTGCTGTTAACCACAATCGCCGCGTATTTATCACCAGCCGAAGTATAGAAA
>CAYVML010000029.1:0-11379 GCA_964452475.1 uncultured Dehalococcoidales bacterium | reverse complement strand
GATTCTGAAGGCTCAGGATGAGTTGGCTTCAGAAGAGGGAGCCTTTGTCTGTCCCGAGGGAGCAGCTACACTGGCGGCGGCAAAGCATTTATTTGAGCAGGGCTGGATAAAAAATGATGAGCAAGTGGTGTTGCTGAATACAGGAGCCGGGATAAAATACCCTGAAACAGTTGAAGTGAAGGCGCCTATCCTTGATCCCGATGAAGAACTGCCTGAGTAAAATTATCAATAAACATCCTGGTGATATTTCCGTTATAGATAGTAGTTAAAAGTACACTATAGGAGATAGCTAATGAAAAAATTATGGTTTATTATTGTAGCCCTTGCTGTGGTGCTGGTAGTGATTGGTCTTTCCGGGTGTGGAGCATCGGGGGAGATTAATGGTGGGGGAGAAGACAGCCTGCAGTTGAATTTGAATAGCCAGCAGCAGGGAATCTGGGTAAGTGGCGAGGGGAAAATTTCGGCCGTACCCGATATTGCCAATCTGCAACTGGGTATTGAAGCTCAACAGGCAAGTGTAGCTGCGGCACAATCCCAGGCAGTTGAAGCCATGGATAAGGTAATGACGGCACTTGTTGATAATGACGTGGCTAAAAAGGATATTCAAACGCAATATTTTAATATTTCTCAGGTAACAAGATGGGATGAGAATACTCAGCGGGAAGTCGTGCTTGGCTACAGGGTTACCAATACTGTTAATGCCAGGATAAGGGATATTGAAAAGGCGGGTATAATTATTGACGCAGTAGCTTTGGCTGGAGGAGACCTTACCCGTGTTAACAGTATTTACTTTTCAATAGATGACCCCACAGAATATCAAAAAGAAGCCAGAGATGAAGCAGTGGCTGATGCCAAAAATAAGGCTGAACAGTTGGCCTCTCTAGCAGGGGTAAAGCTGGGGAAGCCAACATATATCTCTGAGAGTTTTTACCTTCCGTCGAGCTATAGATATGATGCACCTATGATGGAAGCAGGAAAATCATCAGCGCCATCGACAAGCATCAGCCCAGGGGAAATGGATATCACTCTCAACGTTCAAGTAACCTACGCCATTCTCAATTAATAGCTCTCGTATATGTTAATATGCATTGTCAAACCCCTGAGGAGGGGGAGTAGGGTCATCAGCAATTGAATGTATTTGCGAAGGCGGATATGTAAACACTCCATCAGCATTATCTAGTACAATGTCTTGTTGATAGGATGGGTTGGGTGTATACTTGAGCCATTAAAATAACAGTTCTAATAAACCTAGATGGATGCATTTCCAGTTATTTATCAAATGGGAGAGTTCAGAAAGCGATAAACAATCAGTGCAATCGGAGATCTTGTGTGATAGTGGACTGAAGCGATGCATATCAATAATCTTAGAATATTGCCTGGAGATATAGTTTAAGTAGCATAAAGGGGGTACGAGTAAGAACAAATCATCAGGATGCCGAAATAAATAGTGCGAATAAGGAGGTTATCAATGCCTAAGAAATTATTGAAACTGGTTCCATATATTTGTCTTATAGTCACTTTAAGTCTGGTTGTAGCATCAACAGGTGGCTGTGCATCAACGGGTGGGGGTATGTACAAGGTTGGCATAAGCCAGATTGTTACTCACCCTGCGCTGGATGCTACAAGACAGGGTATTATAGACGGTTTGGCAGAAGAAGGTTACATAGAGGGTGAGAATATTGAGTACGACTATCAGAATAGCGAAGGTGACATGTCACTCGTTGCCTCAATTGCCCAGAAATTTGTTTCTGATAAAATAGACCTGATTGTGTCTATCGCTACTCCAAATAGTCAGGCGGCAATAAGTGCTGCTGAAGGAACGGATATACCTGTTGTTTTCTCAGCGGTCACTGACCCTGTTGGAGCCGCCCTGATTAGTGATTGGAACTCTCATCCTGACGAGAATGTAACCGGGGTTAGCGACATGATAGTTGTTCAGGATGATGTCGAGTTAATACTCGCAATTGTACCCTCGGCTAAGAAGATAGGTACTTTATACAATGCAGGCGAGTCCAATTCGGTCTTTTTAGCAGAAAAGCTGAAAGAGGCTTGTGATGCCAAAGGCATTGAAGTAGTTGAAAAAACAGTAGCTACCAGCGCTGATGTACTAGCTGCTGCTCAATCTCTGGTCGGCCAGGTGGATGCCATCTGGGTCGGTACGGATAACACGGTAGTCAGCGGTCTTGAAGCCTTGATTGGTGTGTGTGAGGACAACGACATACCTTTCTTCCCTGCCGATGATCCTTCGATTGAAAGAGGTGGTATTGCCGCTTATGGTTTCGATTATTATGATATAGGTGTACAGACTGGACGAATGGTCGCCAGGGTACTGGATGCAGGTTCGGCAAATAATATAAAGGTAGAAAAAGGAGAGATAATCAGTCTCTCTATCAACACAAAAGCTGCTGAAAGCATGGGGGTTACTGTTCCCCAAAACCTTATAGATAAGGCTGCTGTTAATTACGGGGCATAATTTCACCACGAGGTGAAGTAACAGTTAAATAAACAAGTTTCACATTTTTAGTGTGGAGGTAGGCCCGTGTGGAAGTAATAGGTAATTTGCTGTCTGTTTCTTTATATGAGGGGCTGGTATATGGTTTCGTAGCCATAGGTGTATATATTACCTTCCGTGTGCTTGCCTTCCCTGACCTTACTGTAGATGGTAGCTTTCCACTTGGCGGATCTGTTGCCGCTGTCCTTATAATAAATGGCGTTAATCCCTGGCTGGCTACGCTGGCTGCTCTGTGTGCCGGTCTCATTGCTGGGTTAGGAACCTCGTTATTAAATACGAAGCTCAGAATAAATGCATTACTTGCAGGTATTCTGATGATGGTAGCTCTTTATTCCATAAACCTCATGATTATGGGTCGAGCGAATATTCCCCTGCTTCGCGAAGTGACTATATTTGACCAATTTGCTCAATTTTTAAATACTGATACGAGTATCGGCCTTGCGATAGTATTTGTATTGATACTGGCAGCAATAATTCTTACCATGTTAAACTGGTTCCTGCGTACTGAAATTGGTCTGGCGCTGAGGGCTACCGGTCAAAACCAGCAGATGGTACGCGGATTTGGTGGTGACACTGATATGACCACAATTCTTGGTGTATCTATCTCCAATGGCTTTGTGGCACTTTCAGGGGCTATCATAGCTCAAAACCAGGGATTTACGGATGTTGGGATGGGAATCGGCATGATAGTACTTGGGTTAGCTTCGGTAATAATTGGTGAAGGCATCTTTCGTCCAAAGAGAATCATGCCTGTAATCCTGGCGGTAATAGGTGGAGCATTCATATACCGGTTGTTCATAGGTGTTGCTCTTAGACTGGGGCTGCCTCCAACTAATTTGAAGTTAATTACAGCCTTACTGGTAATAATCGCCCTGGCTATACCCTATATACAGAAGAGAACAAGACATGAATGGGTACCTCCTGCAGCCAGGATGTAGAGGAGCATATTTAGGTGAGTGGAAATCACAATTTATTACAGCTCAGGGGGATTAGCAAGGTGTTTTTGAGGGGCTCGGCTGATGAAGTTACTGCGCTGAATAGAATCGATATAGGGATTAATACTAAAGACTTTATTACTGTGATCGGTAGTAATGGTGCTGGTAAAACAACCATGCTTAATATTATTGCCGGTGTATATCCCCCTGAAAGGGGCGGGGAAATCATTATCAATAACCGGAATGTCACCAATCTCAGCGAATGTAAGCGAGCTTACTATGTTGGGCGGGTGTACCAGGACCCACAAATTGGCACCGCAGCCAATATGACAATCGAGGAAAACATGTCCCTGGCAATGTTACGCGGGCAGTCAAGAGGTTTGAGTATTGCTACTAACAAGAAATACCAAAAGCAGTTTCGCCAGGCGTTGGAGCCGCTTGGTCTCGGACTGGAGAACAGGCTAAATACACCCGTTGGCACCTTATCCGGCGGACAAAGGCAGGCACTGTCTCTTGTCATGGCAACAATAAGTAATCCGTCTCTGCTGTTACTTGACGAGCATATATCCACACTAGACCCTAATGCGGCTCGCTCGGTACTTGAGTTTACTAAGATGATTATCGGACGAGAGAGTATCACGGCTATAATGGTAACCCATAATATGGAGATAGCATTAAAATATGGGAATCGGTTAATTATGATGCACAAAGGTAGAATAATTGTTGACCTGGACTATAAACGGAAAAGCAGTCTTGCTTTTAATGACCTTATTGCTGCCTTTGAACAGGCAAGTGGCGAAAGATTTACCGATGATAACATATTGCTTAGCAGAACTGAGTCTACCGATTGATTAAGACGTAATTAATATATCAATACAGTGCAGGATATCACGCTGGAAGTTCATTACTCCAATGACATGTTCACTACAAGGTATGGATAATTTACGTTATAAACTAGTTGAAAACAACAAAGAACTGGCAGAAACCCTCGACATCAGGAAGAGGGTTTTTGTGGAAGAGCAGGGTATTTCAGAAACTCTGGAGCAAGATGGTAATGATTTGTCTGCACTACATATGGTAGTGAAAAATGGAGACGTTGCAGTAGGTACAGCTAGAATTAGATTTCTGAATAACCAGCAAGCTAAGCTGGAGAGAATGGCCATCCTGAAACCTTCACGAGGAGCCGGTATAGGGAAAGGAGTTATTACTTTTTTAGAAGAAGAGCTAAAGAAAAGAGGTATAGAGCAAATGGTGCTCAATGCCCAGTATTACGTTGTGGATTTCTATATAAAGTGCGGCTTTAGGGAAACTGGCTTGCCTTTTTTAGAAGCTGGCATACAGCATATTAGAATGGAGAAGGCTATCTAAAAAGGTTTCTTTATTACCTTGATGAACATTTTGACGAAATATTTACTTTAGTCGTTACATGAATTGACAGTGGAATTTGTGAATAATGTGATGTCTGAAGTCGAGATGCTGTCTTTGTGATGGTATCCCGAATTTTTCTCAATTACAGTTACCTGTGGAAAGATGATAGATATCGGAGAGCTTGATAGCTTAAAGGTCAGCGTGCTGGCTGAGGACTCAGTAGTATATGAGAGCCCTTACCTGGCACAGCATGGTGTCTCCTTCCTACTTGAAGGGAGCAGCGGGAGTGACATACGGTATATACTGGTGGATGTTGGCCAGAATTCTCAGGCACTGCTTCACAACATGTCGCTGATGGAAATTTCGCCGTCGTGCGTCGATACCATCGTGCTGACGCACTGCCACTATGACCATACACAGGGAGTGGTGAAAATGCTGCAGCAAATCGGCAGAAATGGTATCAGGGTGGTTGCTCATTCAACTATATTCCGCCCTCACTTTATCACTGAGCCATATGAGAGGCAGGTAGGTATTCAACCCGAGGATTCCCGCCAGAAAATGGAGGCGTCTGGTGCCAGTGTATTGCTTAGCAAAGAGCCTATTCAGCTTATGACAGGAATGAGCACCACTGGTGAAATCAACAGGCGTACAGACTTCGAAGAGGTAGGTATTGCGTTGAAAACGAGGGAAGCTGGAGAGGTGAAAGAAGACCACATGCTTGATGATATCTCCGTGGTGGCGAAGATTAGAGGGAAAGGGCTGGTGGTTATCACCGGATGCAGCCACGCTGGAATTATCAATATTCTGCTCCAGGCAAAGGAGATGACTGGCTGCGACCGGATAGAGGGAATAATCGGTGGCTTTCACCTTATCGAGGCACCCGAGGCGCGCATACTGCGAACTGTGGCTGAGCTTGTCAGATTGAAGCCAGCCAGGATAATTGCAGGGCATTGCACCGGCTTCAGGGCTCAGGTTGAACTATTCAATGCTTTCAGGGACGAGTTTGCTCCACTGCGCACCGGGATGCGCCTATCATTTTAAAAAGTACTGACCACCGTTCAGGCGGCCAGTACTCTAAAGGCTTATATAAATTATCCTGGCTGCTCAGTTCTGCTGGCGCCGTAGCATCAGCAGGGCAGCGGTGGCCCATATAAGGGCAATAACCACCGATATCCAGAGTGCTGTATTGCTTGAGTTCCCAACCGGAAAAGCCTCGCCGCCAACGGGAATGTAGTAGCCGGGACCTCCATCATCGATGATGGTACCGTCTGGCGTCAGGTCGTCATCTCCAATCCCACCATCAGTCAGTTCAATGGTGATGACGTTATCGCCGTCATTATCTCCCATGGGAAGCTGGTACCAGTGATCGGTGTTGTTACCCGGTGTTGGTCCGTATTTCCAGTATTCCGCTGTCATTGGCAACGGGGCAGGCAGGGTGATGGTTACCGTTGCAGTCTGGCCGAGATCCAGGCCGGTGATATTGAAGGAGAACAATCCATGGGGGAATGAGATATCGGGTTTCCCTTCATCAGGTAGGGTTGCAGGGTCCACTGCGGTGGGGTTACCAATGGAACTGGGGTCGGAGTCGATGTAGACGATACCGGTACCGGTGGCAGAGGTAAACGGCTCTTCCATCTTGGCAATGGCGTAGAGTGTTTTAGGACTCTTGGTACCGAAGGCAACGTCCTGGTCACCGTCGCCGTCCAGGTCGCCGATTTCTACATCGGTTATTGCGTTTTCCACGCTAAATGGTGCCCATACCATGTCACCATCGCCATCGCCATTTTTATCAATGCCATCAAAAGCATAGACATAATGGGATGGCATACTATTGGCGGCAACGACCTCGTTTTTGTAGTCCCGGTCGACATCCCCTATAGCGAGAGACTCACCGTAGTAACCGCTGTTTTCCCATGAAAAGTCGGAAGTCCACATCACCTGCTCAGAGGAGTTGTCTATGTCAATGGCAAATAGTGTTGGAGCTGGATTATTTGTAATGGCAGCTATTTCAACGCCTGGCTCTCCGTCCAGGTCATCCAGCTCGATGTCCGTGATGAGTTTATCTTCAGTAGTATTGAAGCTATAAAGGGCATTACCACCCTCATCACCATCGAAGGCAAGAACCCATCCATAGGATTTAATAGGTCTAGGAATACCAAATCCAGAACTCTTAACATCAGGGGGATATTCAGTGCCATAATATGGTGCCACAACCTCGTTATCTCCATCTCCGTCGACATCTCCTATCTCTACCGTGGTCCCTGAGACGCTGGTGGCATGCCACAGTGGGTCATCACCAGAACTGTCATATACGTATAAAGTACCTAATTCAGACTGTCCAATAGCAGCCACATCAACTCCAGCTATACCGTCAAGCTGTCCTAATGCCAGGTCCACTACCGTACTATTTACTGCTACAGGCCATCCATCAGGCACACTAGGAGTAGGTCCGTCATATTTAAGAACGTATATATTTGAGCCTACAGCACCATTGCAGGCGACCACGTCATCTATCCCATCACCGTCGACATCACCTATTTCAATATCATGGACCATGTTTGTCGTAGGGTAAGGCCAGAGCAGAGTTCCATTGGCAGCATAGACATTTATAACATTCCCTCCCATGCCTAAAAAATCAGCATCATAGCCGCCGGCGATAACTTCGTTCTGGCCGTCGCCGGTTATATCACCGATAGCCACGGCATTACCTGAAGTAGTGTTATCACTCCATAATGGTGACCCATCAGCGCCTGAGATAGCAGTAAGCGTACAAATAAATTTTTCTATTGCCACCACGTCATCCTTGCCGTCACCATTCAAATCTCCCGTAGCTATATCGGTTACAGCGTACGTTGTGTTGTAAGACCACAGTAGCTCAGGCTTTGGTGCCAGTGTAAAAACAGCACCTAATGGTGCTACTACCAGCAATGATAATAAAATACAGAGGGTGACTGCTACCGATATGATTCTGAAAAAGTTCTTCATCTCAATGCCTCCTTTACTCTGAGCACACGGGACACATTAATTTACCATATTATGCCGTTAGTTATAATACATTACCTTGATGAAATAATAAACAGCAAATCCTTTATTGTCAATAGCCGTGGCTTCTTCCTATGCAAGCAGGGCGGCGATGGCCAGGGTGCCGGGGACCGTGGTGTGCCCGGCGTGGTTCCCCTATACATAAGCTGGATACGTCGCTTTGGGAAAACCGCATCCAATATCTCCTTTCCAGTAGGAATCAAAATCCACGGGGCTGGCAAATGAACCCTCAGCCAGCCAGCCGGCTTCGATGACTGGATTCGGGTTCTTTAGTATCGGGCCGCTTGTAACTACAATATCCAAACCGGCAACAGCTTCCCTGGGGTCGTTTACTATTTCTATCTCTACCTGCACAGCCTCTGTCATCTCAGTTACGAATTTTTCAGCCACTTCCGGGTAAATATCGAATGCCTTCACCTTCTCAATATCGAATACGCATGACAGTGCTTCAAGATTGCTTCTGCCCTGTACACCGCAGGCCAGGATACCCACGCTCGAACTGTCCTTGCGGGCCAGGTATTTCGCCGCCACGGCGGTTGCAGCTCCCGTACGTTGTGCAGTGAGCCACGTTGCATCCATCACGGCGATTGGAATACCGTTATCGGGGTCATTCAGGATAAGAAGACCGCTTATATAGGGAAGCTTCTTTTTTTGATTACCAGGATAACCGGAAACCCATTTTATTCCTGCGGATTGAAGGCCTGGTATGTACGCAGGCATGGCATGGATGAATGCATCCTTGCGTGTATGAATCCCGGGCTTGGGGGGGCATCTCAACGCGTCCTTCTCCCTTCTCCTTAAACATGCTGTCCAATGCATCGATAATCACAGGCATGGACAAGCCTATGGTCTCAACATCCTTCCGGCTGAGGTATAAAAATGTATCTGTATTCATTCTCTTCTCTCCATCTGTCGAACGCTAAATTGAGTTATTCCGTGTAACACTCCGTTTGACACGGAATTGAATCAAGTGATTTCATTTCTTTAATCGAACGTTAAGCATCAGTGGTTGTTTGAAGCAAGCGAAACGCTACGGAAGGCAATGCACTGGATGAAATTGTTAGTGCTGGATTCAAACATATATTTCCTGCCATCATGCAGTAGCCACAGCTCCTCGTTCAAAGAGACAAATACGTTGCAACTAGTAACACCAATACATTATGCCAGAGAACAGCAGATGTCAATAAAAACCATTAGGTGGAGACTTCCCTATGCAAGCAGTGCAGCTATTGCCATGGTACCGGGGCCGGTGTGTGTGCCCAGCGTGGTTCCGCCCTGTGCTACCAGGATATGCTGCTTTGGGAAAAACGTATCCAGCATCTGCAGCAGGGTATCAACATCTTCAAGGTTGGCACCGTACATTACAGACAAATCCTTGATGTTAGGGAGAGAGCTGGCGAACTCATACAGCCGTTTAATAGCACCGGCTTTGGTCCGTGCCAGGCCGAATGGATGAACTTCACCGTCTCTGACAACAATCATGGGCTTCACATGGAGCAGGCTGCTCATCATGGTCTTAGCTTTGCCTATCCGCCCTCCACGGTGCAGATATTCCAGCGTTTGAAAGAAAGCCACCAGCCGTATCTTGGAAACATTGCGGTTCACCAGCTCCAAGACTTCACTAAAGGTGGCTCCGTCTCGAATTGCCCTGGCGGCAGAGATTACGATGAGGCCGAGTCCCATGGAGACTGTCTTCGAGTCGACAATCTCGACCTGGCAATAATCTGTCATCGCATCGCGAGCCAACATTGCCGCCTGACAGGTACCGCTGAACTTCTGGGCCAGGTGTATGGAGATAATAATATCTCCTTTACCAGCGATTGAACGGTAGGTCTCTGTAAAGCTGGCAACGGTTGGGTGAGCGGTTTTTGGAAATTCTTTGCTATGCGTGACCTTATGGAAAAACTCGTCGGAGGTAAGGTCGACTCCATCCCGATAGACCTTCTTCCCGAATACTACTGTCAGCGGTACGATGCTGATTCCCAGCTTTATTGCTGTCTCTCGTGGGATATCCGCTGCACTATCGGTTACAATTCTGACCGTCATTTATCCAGCCACTCCATGTTTTCGTATGGCATTAAGCTGTTAAATTGATTATAACAGACTACTCTCTGCATTGTTTTAAGTTGTACCAGCTATTCTTTAAGAGTAGTAGTATGAGACAATGTATGGTTGAATCTATCAGCAACTAAGAAGCACTACTGCGTAGTATAGGTTATAATAGATTATTCAAAGCAGTCGTGTAGCTTGTTTTACAATGTCGATGAGGTCAGTTATAATACAACATTGCGATTGAGTCTCAATCGCAGGTTTGTTGGCAAAATGTAAGTGTCTAATAAAATAAATAATATTGGAGGAGTTTAGATGAGCAAGGTAATAGAAATAACGGATAAAAATTTTGAGGATGAGGTACTCAGGTCAGATGTGCCTACAGAGGTTGATTTCTGGGCGCCCTGGTGTGCTCCATGTATGATGGTTTCCCCTATATACGATAAACTTTCGAAAGAATATGATGGTAAGTTTAAGTTTTGTAAAATTAATGTTGATAAAAATCAGCAGATAGCAGCGAAATATCAGGTTATGAGCATACCGATGCAGAAGTTCTTTGTAGATGGACAAAAAGTTGATGAAATCCTTGGTGCTGTTCCGGAGAGAACAATTCGAACAATGGTTGCTGGCATTATTGAGAGTTACCCAACAGATGAAAAGGGTAAGCTTAAAAGGATTCTAAGCTCGTTGATTGAGAATAACATAAAAACTAAAGAAAAATTTGGAAAATGGGCTGCGAAAGTCAAGGATATAGAGAGCAATCCAACTTATAGTAACGCCTCAGGTGCAATGGAAGAATTGGGGAAAATTAATGAGCGACTAGCTCAGGTGATGAGTGAACTGTCGGAAGAGAAGTAAAGATAGTCCTCTGTGAGAATTAACCCGGAGCACATTTCTATCGAGTTTCACCGGGATATACTCAGAGCATTGCGGTGAGGATATTTAGGAGGAGGTATATATTTGCCAACGGCACGATCAAAAGTAGAAGTTGGGGACAGGGAAGCCAGATACTATGATAAATTTCTGAGTCTGCTATCGCTGGGGCGCTATTCGAAGATTATCGAGGCCTCTGTTAAGAAGATGGACATCAAACCCGGGCAATCAATACTCGATCTTGGCTCAGGGACGGGCAAGAACGATTGCTTCATGGCTGGGAAGTTGGGTTCGCAGGGTAAAATTGTAGGTTTAGACATCAGTGATGAAATGCTAAGCCATGCCAGAAAACGATGCCACAAATACACCAGTGTCTTTTTTAAGAAGCAGCGGATAGAGCGAGGACTGCCGTACAAAGAAGAGTTCGACAAGGTGTTTATCTCATTTGTGTTGCATGGATTTGAGGATGAACAGAAGCAGCAGCAGTCGCATGGCCCCTTTATGGGGGCAGCGGGCCGAAAATACAAGCCCCGGGGGTCATTCTCCGGCCAGGCAAAGGCTGACGAGGGCGCCGATGCCGACGGCCATGGCCGATTCGTC
>CAYVML010000028.1:0-11411 GCA_964452475.1 uncultured Dehalococcoidales bacterium | reverse complement strand
AGACACTGGACTAACAAAGGACTGCTCCCTTCTTTCAGATTGGGAACAAGACGAGATCGAAGATTCAGGCGTGAAGATGTGGATGATTTCCTGCGGCAAAACAATCTTGCCCTGGTATAGAGGCTTATAGGCATTTTAGTTAGCCATAGTATTACTCAGTAGAAATTGAAGGTAGACCGTTGTATTCAATAGATAGAATCTTTGAATTGGCTTTGAGCCCCAGTAGTTAAGTTTGTAATCCTAGAAGATGGTTATAGTAATCGAACAATTGCATATTAACAATAGTGATAATAATGATGAAGTGACTACATTATAGTAATACTGCTAACAACTTTATCCGAAACTAATCAGTAATAGTGGGAAAACCAGCAGCAATCCAGGCCTCCATGCTGCCCAGAACATTATATACCACTCGATAACCGGCACGGAGGAGTATGCTGGCAGCGAGACTTGCCAGGTGTCCCACGTTACAGAGTACCGCCACAGGCTTATCTCCAGGAAGTTCAGCTACGCTCTGTTCAAGATGCCCGACATATATGTTAAGTGTGCCCTCTATATGTCCTGCGTCCCACTCGTCCTGCCCTCTGGTATCCAGCAGTAATAGCTTTTCGCCGTGGTCTATCTTATCCTTGAGTTGATATACCGAAAGCAAGGGCAGACTTTCGATAGGGAGACCGCCATTATACCAGCCCTCGGTACCATCTTTGAGGTAGCCCACAATCCGGTCATAGCCAGCACGAATTAAGTAGCGAACTGCCCTCTCCAGATGGCACTGGTCTTCCAATACCAGCAGTATGGGGCTATCATAAGATAGTACCCAGCCAGTAAAAACAGGTAGCCCTTCAAGCCAGATATTGTAGACCGCCTTGATATGGGCACCGCCGAAGGCAGCCGGTTTACTGGTGTCAATCACTACCGCTCCCTCTTCCATTTCCTCCCTGAATTCACTTGGACTAAGCGGAGAAGGCAAAGGCAAACAGCCCAGCAGAGGTGGGCCTTCAAGATTATATTTCTCCATCTGGCGAAAGTAGGGAGGTTTTTCCAGGTGCTCAGCTATCTTGTACTTTATGAAGTCGTCTCTGCTCATCTGAAGTACTGGATTATGTTGTCTCTCTATACCGAGGGTGCTTTCATCTCTATCTCCGATGTTGATTCCACAGACTGAGCCTGCACCATGCCCCGGGCAAAGGATAACGCCATCACCCAAAGGGAGAATCTTTCTAAAAATGCTATCAAAGATATTTGAGGCCATACTTGGCGCCTCTTGAGGTCCGTGGAAGTCAGTTCGCCCCACATCATTCACAAACAGCGTATCTCCGGTAAATACCATTATCGTAGCTTTATCAGATAATAGGTCAGCCACAGCATAGGACATACTCTCATCAGTATGCCCTGGAGTATGAATAGCCGTTATATTTAGTCCGCCAATCTTGAATTCCTCGTTGTCTCTTAAGGTACTGCCATATTTCCACTCAAGCCCTGGGCCGTGGTAGATTTCGGCTGCAGTCAGGTTGTTCAGTTCAACGGAGCCGATAACATAATCCTCGTTACGGTGGGTCTCAAAAATGAACTTGATTTTCAGACCGTGCTGCTGAGCCAGATCAACATAAACCTGGCAATCACGTCGGGGATCAATCACAGCAGCCTCACTTTCTGACCCAACCAGGTATGAGTTGTGGGCAATTCCTTCTGATTTTATGCGTTCAAAGATCATCACCGGCCTCCTTTTTCAATTATCTTTTCGTCCGGACGATTTCTGCTGCTCAGGGTATAAGGGGTTATATCAAATGGCTAGATTTCTATCAGGATTCTATCCTCTTCGACCTTGACATTATATACTGTAAGTTGTCCGGGTGATTTGAATACTCTGCCAATTACCGAGACAACCCCGGAACCTTTCAACCAACGGACTACTCGGCCATCACTGAGGTCGAACTGGGAGCCATGTTTTGGACAGGTGACTACTGTTCCTTGCAGCTTGCCCTGTGATAATCTAGCTCCCATGTGAGGGCAGTGGTTATCAGCAGCATAATACTTATCCCCTACCCTGGCCAGAAGCATTTCTCGCCCCTGAACTGAGACCTGTTCCATTGCTCCCTCTTGGAGTTCGCTAACCTTACCGGCTTCCACAAGACTACTCATTTAACTCACCTCCTTATATTAGTATACCAGCACCGGATTCAGTTGGAGTCCAGTAATTTAGCCATTGGGGAGAATTTGTCGAGTATATCAGAGCCGTGTGAGGCTTTTACTAAAGCCTTGGTCATATCATTTCCAGCGTGATGCAAAATTGATGAATTCATTTTCATGCGCTGAAAACTCTGCGAAGCATCGTAATATAGTGCCCCTTCAAGGTAAAATGGACCGAGGGCCTATTACTGCAGTCATATTTCTTCTTCCACTTTTTTGGGTGAAATCACTCAGTCTTCCTGTAACAACAGTGACCTTCAGTCTCTATTCTTAAAATGAAGTCCCAGCCACATGGTACGTAACAGGAAAAATATAACCATGATGGATGAAGGAATAGCAGCCCTGGCGGAAAAAAGTGCTAGCAGTATGCCACTTGCTAGTCCGAAATTTTTCATCGTGCCAACCAGTATCAGGCTGATTGCTGTCTCCTGCTTAACATGAAATGCTTTGGCCCCATATTCAATGATGTAGCTGAGTCCGAAACTCACCACTACGGCGATTATTGAAAACCTCAGCAGCATATCTGGCTCTGTGAAAAATGCCTGGCGGTTCAACCCGATAATCGTAAAAATAACGACAAAAAAGCTCCAGTTCACTACAGGGCCGCGCCATCTGGAGATATACTCTGCTGCCCTGGTGGCTATCAATATGCGTGAAATAATGATGGGCAGCAAGATAAGTTGCCCAAGGAGAATAAGCAGTTCAGTGGGGTCATACGAAGTAACGCCTAGAAAGGTCATCATAACGACCGGAGTTAGTACCAGTGCAACCAGGTATGACGCCATCAAAGCGATGAGCGAAAAAAGAGTATCCCCACCCAGTATATAGCTCCAGGGTACTGAAGCAATTGCTGGTGGCACCGCCGCGATGACCACCAGTCCCATTAAAAGTTCGGTATCATCGATTAACCATCTGCCCAGCAAGAGAAGCAGTCCGCCCGTCACTACGTAGTTGAGCAGCAAGGCAACCAGTATACGGCGAGGCATGGTTCGTATAGATGCAAATTCACGGGTGGTCATGCCTGACATCGATAAGGTCATGACTAGCGCCAGCAATGGCACCACCGCCGACTGGGTAAGAGAAGCACCCTGCTCACCAATGGACAGGCCGAGCACAATGGCAAGAATAAGTATAAAATTACGGTTCCTGAATATCTTTCTGGAAATCGTCATGTTCGTGCTCCTTTTCTTACTTCTCGGTTATTCCTTACTGGTATCCCATACATAGAACGGATATCGCCCATCCTCTAGCTTCCATAGCCCGTGCTGTCTGATAAGAGAGCAATTCTTCTCCGGCGTGTCTCCATGGAGAGCTTTCAGAAACTCGAATTTATCACAGGCATCGAGCTGTTTACACTCCCAGCATCCTTCATATCCTTTTTCCCTGCAGCAGCGGAGTATCTGGCAATCGAAGGAGGGGCAGCCATCTGCAACTCTGCACGAGTAAGCGCATTGTAATTGTGCGATGCCTCGCAGTACTTCTATGAAACGGTCATAATTCTCAAAGGTGCTATTGGTATTCTTCTTAATAGTGGCATAGCTTTCGAAGTTACTCTCGGTGAGGGCATCCAGCAAGACCTGTGCCTGCTCCATTATCGAGTTCTGATACCTGATGCAGTCTTTACAGTATAGCCCGCAATACGCCACCAACTCTTTTGTTACTTTGCTCATCGAACTGCTCCTCCAGTACAATAATACATAATTATGCATTATAACCAGGCTTTGGTATAGAGAGGATATACCTTTAATTAATCTCAGCCCTTCTGTGGCTTTTTTATTGTGACTGCTTCAGGTAAAAAAACATATCAATAATGCGATGAGTATTTTCTGTACATGTCAATCTCCTGCTGGATAGTTTCAATGTTGCCTGCAATGGTGGTAATAGCCGGGTATTCGCCTTCCAGGTAACGACGCAGTTCCTCCAGCTCCTCTTTTTCAGCAAGGTGAATTCAGCGACGACCAAATATCCGTCCTGCCTGAGGAATGTCTTTCATATTCATTGCACATGATATTATTATAAGAATATGTTACTGAACCCTTTATTGTTTGACAGGCCCGTAAGCTTTTCTTTTGAACAGAGGAAAAGAAGCACCGTTCACCAGGGTTTATATGGTATAGTACGTCGCTCGAGATCCATAAAGAGGTTGCTGGAATGAGGACAAGAATTCTCAGGAGTATTAAACAACATCGATTATTATTGTCCCTACCATTAATCGTCATAGCTATCGGAACCGCAGGCTCCATGGCGGTTGAGCATTTTTCATTCATCGATGCACTTTATTTCACCATTGTTACCATTTCAACAGTAGGATATGGAGATATCCACCCGGTCAGTGCAGCAGGGAAACTTCTCAGCCTAGGCCTCATTGTTGTAGGAATTGGGACCTTCCTGTCTATTATTACTCGATTTACACAATCGCTGGTGCAGAGAGGTCTGAACAGTTTACGAAGGCACAGGCTTAATATGCTCATCGGAGTATTCTTTACCGAGATAGGCGATCAATTACTCAGGCTTTTTGTAAACTATGACCCTGGCATAGCATCAATAAGGCAAGAGTTTCTGATTGATAACAGTTGGACTACGGCAGACTTCATCCACCTCAGGAGAAGACTGCAGCAAGCTGAATTTGGTATCGACCCTTCATTGATGGACATGGCTGCTCTGAAAGGTTTCTTGCAGGAAAAGGGGGAGATATTAATTCGCCTGATAGAGAACCCTGACATACTGGAGCATGAGTCGTTTACCGAGCTTCTCTGGGCTGTCGTACACCTCAGGGACGAGTTCATGGCGCGGCATACCATTGTCAGCCTGCCGGAAACAGACATTGAGCACTTGGCGATTGACTCGAAGAGAGCTTACGGCCTCCTGGTCAGGCAATGGTTACAGCACCTGCAGCATTTAAAACGGCGATATCCCTATCTTTTCTCTCTGGCCTTAAGAACCAATCCATTCAGTGAAAATCCTTCACCGATAGTCCGGTAAAGGAGGTTCTTAAAATATAGCTTTATATTAATGAAGTTGAAAAATGAGCAGGTAAAAAACTGGTGGTTATTTCCAGGTTTTAAGGTCGAAATGATTGCAACGGGCTTTAATCTTCCCGTGAACTTGGCATTTGTTTCTAATCCTGGTAATAAACCCAAAGCACCAATACTTTACGTCACAGAACTATATGGTCAAGTTAAAGCAATAACTAGTGACTGGTCTATATATACCTATGCCAGCAATCTACTAAATTATTAACCAGATTATCAAATTCCAGGAAGTGGCGAAAGTGGAGTTACCGGCATCTGCGTAGAACTAAAAACTGGCGACCTTTTTGTTACTATGATCTATATGGATAGTGGCGAGACCATGGGTAGGGTGGTCCGCATGTCCAGCCGCTAATGGACTTAAAATAAATTCGGTGAAGACCATTATTGAGGGCATACCTTCCACTACAAAAGCCCACCAAATACAGGCGTCTCAATTGGGTTTAACGGAAAGCTATATGTAAATGTTGCTGATGGTGGAGAATATGAAATGGCTCAGGATGATAATGATTTGAGAGGGAAAGTACTTCGTATGAACTTAGATGGAACAATAGCTGAAGATAATCTGCATCCCGGTAGTTATGTATATGCAAAAGGTTTCCGCAATCCCTTTGGAGCTGCGTGACATAGCAGTGATAAGATGCTTTATTTTTCAATAAATGGCCCTGACCATAATGACGTTATTGCCATGGCTAAAGCAGGAAATAATTATGGATGGCCAAAAACGATGCGAGAAAAGGCAGTTTTTTATTGGGAGTATCCACAGTCTCCTACAGCAATTGCCTTTATACAGGATGTACAGTTTCCAGATGAATTTCAAGATGATTTATTTGTAACCCTCTTTGGTAATTCATATAAAAAGGTCGCGATGTAAAAGGTAAAATAATAATAAAGATGAAAATAAATCCAGATGGATCAGGAGTATCCACTTATGATTAATTTGTTACTTATATAGGTGAGGATGCCGCTGCGCCATGTAGTCTAGCTTTTGGCTATGGAGAAGTCGACCTATTAACTGAACGAACAGGGTAAAAATGTTTGATGAATAGGAAGATTGCATTGTTCGTTGGAAAAGATGGTTAACCGACGTATTAATTCGCAGGATGTTATTGAGGAATGGAAGAAGGAGTATAACCAGCTCCCGCTATATAGTACCCCGGGCTACCGTTCACCTGAGCCTGTAACTGTTTTGGCTCTAACTTAATGAATGGTATAACTACTAAAGGCAGGTCAATGAGTATCTGAAAAATAGTCGATTACGTGAAGAGTTCTTCGATGCTAGCTAGTAGCTGGTCGGCTATGACAGCAAGAATAGCAGCGGGGACTGCTCCCTCAATGATATAAGCTATGTTATCTTGTACTAGCCCGGCTATTATTGGAGACCCGAGTCCCCCAGCCCCAATAACCGCGCCGATCATGGCTGTCCCGATGTTAATGATGACCGATATACGCACACCAGCTATGATCACTCGCGCAGCAAGAGGGATTTCAACGCGGACTAATGCCTGAAACCGGCTCATCCCTATTCCGTATGCAGTGTCAAGGATGTTCGCAGGAACAGCACGAAGCCCAGCAATTGTATTGCGTACAACGGGAAGCAACCCATAAAGGAACAAGGCAATCACTGTAGGTAATAGTCCAAATCCAAACATGGGTACAGCCAGCGCCAGAACAGCTACTGGAGGGAATGTCTGACCAAATGAGGTGATATCAGTAATTATCGGCAGGAAATTCTTACCACTGGGACGAGTTACCCATATTCCAACTGGTATTCCTACTAGAATTGTAATACTGCTCGAAATAGGCACCAGTTCCAGGTGCTCTCCAACTAAAACGAGCAAGCTTGCGCGTGGATGTATGACCTGAGACTCGCTGGGAAATAGAAAACGCAGAGCATTTTCCCAGCAACTCGTATTGGCTATAAGCAGGATAAAGGCGCCAATAAATATAGCTAGAAGTATCCATCGACTTGTTTGACGATTGTGCATAATCTACGCCTCGGTTTCAGCCGTAGCCGCTTCGATGTCGCTTAAAGTTACCTCGCCAACGAGTCGGTTGCTATCATCAATTACTGGAATACTCTTAAATCCTTGACCTAACATACGTGATAGTGTTTCACGGAGGGTAGCGTTATTTGCTATAGCAATCTCTTCTGGATTTCCCCGAACTACTGCTTCCTCAACAGAAGAAGCTTCTGATAGGCTTGTCCTGTCTATCCATCCAATAAGCCGCTGGTCATTATCTACAATCCAGACCCAATGGCATTGCTTACAGACAGAATATACCTTACTCATAGGTGTATTAAGACTAACTGAAGGCGCAGGTTTAACTATGCCTTTGATACTGATGCGAGACAAGCGTTTTAGTGCTCGATCTGTACCAACAAAGTCGTGGACGAACTTGTTTGCAGGCTTGGCTAATATCGCTTCAGGTGTATCGTATTGTACCAGCTTACCAGAGTCTATTATGGCAATTCTATCAGCAAGTCGAATGGCCTCATCAAGGTCATGGGTAACCAGAATAATGGTCTTTTTAAGTTCCTGCTGAATTCGTATAAATTGAGCCTGCAATCTCTCACGGGTAAGGGGGTCAACCGCCCCGAATGGTTCGTCCATAAGCAGGATTGGAGGATTAGCGGCAAGTGCTCGAGCAACACCGATACGCTGTGCTTCGCCTCCAGACAGTTGATTTGGATATTTCGAGGCATACTCCAGCGAGTTAAGCCCAACCAGTGTGAGCAACTCCCCGGTGCGTTCAATAATGCGGTTTTTCTCCCAATGTAAAAGCTCAGGTACAATAGCAATGTTTTCTTCGACTGTCATATGGGGGAAAAGGCCAACACTTTGAATTGCATAGCCGATTGACCGGCGGAGCTGTTCTGGCTTGGATGTATGTATCTCCCGTCCATCAACAAAGATACGCCCCGAGGTTGGTTCTATAAACGGGCTGTGCTCCTCTTGGATCGGCTAGCACAACAAGCCCCAGCGCACTGAGTGAACCATCTGTCCCGTAAGCCATGGCTGAATTCACGCCGTCAGTGCCTTCAGATGCTGCTTTCTCAGTCTGCGCTGTGTCACCACTAGATACTGTGAGCAGTTGTTCCTGATTAAGGGTGAAGCCATACACCTCCTGGAATTTGGGTAGTGCTACTGGACTGGTGACGAATTCTTCGGAGCCAATGAGTTTTACATAGCCATCGCGATTTACGTAGGCGGCAAAGTCATCAAGTGTGCTAATGCCTTCATTATCAGATAATTCCTTCGGTATGGCTATTGCCCATGTATTGTTAGCTGGTGCTGGTTGAAGCCAGACGATATTATAAGTTTCTTTATCGAGCTCAGCTACTCGCTCATAACCTTTATTGGCGTCATTCCAAACGTCTGATTCAGTCTCGTCAAAGAAAAAAGCACCATTACCGGTGTATTCAGGGTAAATATCAAGCTCACCACTTTCCAGGGCTTTACGTACGACGCTCGTTGGCCCGAATTGCGATTTGTCGACTACATCGAAGCCATTATCTCTTAGCATAAGAATGATGGTTTGAGACAAGAGAGCTCCCTCGGTATCAATCTTAGACCCAACAACTATTGAACCTTTGCCAACTTCACCTTGCCTGGAGCACCCTGAAACTGTAGCTGCTAGCAATACTAATAAGCTCAACAATACAACTAAAATCTTCTTCATATTATCGCCTCCAGCATTGTCTGAATATCTGGAGCTTTAAATGATTATACCTGCTCTGGAGTATGACCGAAGCCAACATCATTGGCGTCGGGTGGGCGGTTAAATTTGGTAGCCCATCCATCCTTGAGCCATAACTGCTGCTCGTTCATCAATGAGGCTATTTGTGCGTCTTGTTGACGCGTCAGGTGCCAGGTTAGCCAGCCAATACTGTTGCAATCAGGACGAGGCTGCCAGTTCAAATTATCCTGTGAAAGCCCTTTAAGGACATTGTTCAGAAACTCAGGTAAACGCTCATATGCATCTACCAGTAAATCATACCAGTTCACCGATATCCCCCATTGTTTATATTAATATTTGATTAATACAATTACTGGATGACGGGTCAAGAAAGTTGCTTAATCTCCAGCATGTATCTTACCTCCAGGATTTCCAGCTCTTATCTAGCCCCCATCCAGAGAGGGATGCTCTTTAGTAACAAACCAACTTGCCGGGTCCTTGAGATACTCGTAGTAGTCAAGCAGAATTAGATGATGTTCTCTTTCTTCAGCAGCCAATAGCTGGTAAAAATTTCTTTCAGCATCATAGGTGGCTTCTTTACCTTGGCTTTGATAGAAATCATAAGTCTTGCTTTCCATATCTATAGCTGTTTGTATGGCATCGAGCTCAGTCTCAGGCCCCTTTACTTTGGTGTCTATCTGCTCGGCTGTCACGGCAAATATTGTTCTTAATCTTTTACCTCCGTCAGGCTGGAAATTAGTTAACGGCCAGTCCTTATTATTTCGTATGGAATTATATATCTCCTCAAATTTTTGCCGGTGAACATCCTCTTCGGTAGCTAGCGACATTAGCAGCTTCTTACCTAACTCATTGCTGATTTTCTGGCTGGTTTTTATATAGTATTCCTTACCATCAATTTCCATCTTGACAGCGATTTTTAACCCTTCTAGCGTTTTATCCCGTTCAGTTTTCATTATTTACCTCCTTACAGCAATATGATAACCTCCGGTAATCCATCTTTATAACTGGCTTCTATTTTTTTAGCCTCTACATTAGAGGGCACTACTACAGAGTGAAGAGGCTGCCATAAGTACACTAACAGCAGTAGTGATCTTCTTCCTCGACCTCACGCTCAGCCTTCCACTCTCCTTTTATGGTTAACATGCAGCCTACAACAGAGACATCTATGTCCTCTTCCTTCATCCCCGATGTTCAGCATTAGGAAAGAAGGAATAATATGGCTTAACTCAAGCCATTGTCAAGATTTGTTAATCCGATTAACTATAAAATTACAACTTATAGTTGAATACTATTCCGAATCTGTAAACCTTATTCCACGTTCACGATTTCCTGTTCGCCTTCTCAGCTACCTCTGCCCTACCCCATGAATTTCTAAAATCGTCGACTGTATCTCCCAGGGAGAGAAGAAAATCTAGCTGGGTTACCTCATATTCGTTTTCATGACTTAAGACATACTCACGCAACACTATTACTAAAAGGTGGTGTGCATCCAAAGATAGTAAGTGAGAGATTAGGGCATGCGAGTGTTGCTTTTACCCTCGATACCTACAGCCATGTTGTGCCAGGACTGCAAGAAGCTGCTGCTGAGCGTTTTGACAAGATGCTTAATCTAGATGTTAGCAAAATGTTAGCAAAAAGCTTAAATTGAGAGTAGGCCGTGCAGGTATCGAACCCACGACACCCTGATTAAAAGTCAGGTGCTCTGCCAACTGAGCTAACGGCCCATGTATGATTATAATTCTGATTTACTATCGCCGTGCAGTAGACTGGAGATATAGCAGGCAAAAGCAGGATGTACATCACAAATATAGCCTCCATCTACAGAACGAACGGAGAAAGCTACTCGACTGGGCTTTTTAATGGGATCACCAAACTTGCTCAAACCTGTTTCTTGCCATGGCATATCTTTTCCCAGAATATCGAGGAAGCCTCTTACATCACGTGACTGGTCGAGCATAACCTCAAAGGGAAGTCGCTGAGACAGATAGCCAAGCTGTTCCGCCTTTAGCTTTATTCGCATAACATTGGGATTATACTTCGATATCTGACTTACTGTCAAAACAAGCTTTGTTCATGTTTTCCACCATCCCAGAGCAAAAACTACACATAATCCGACACCAGCAATTATAGCTCCCAGCCAACCAAGCATGCACAGGCTGGTAACAATTGCACCTGCGATAATTACTCCTAAAAGAATAGATATGAAAGAAGGCCAGAATTTCATACCGAGCAGGAAGGCTGCTATCGAACCAGTCCAGGCACCAGTTATCGGCAGGGGAATGGCTACAAATAAGGTTAGACCCAGCCTCTCGTATTTTTCTATAGCTTTGCCCTGCCTCCTGGCGTGTTCGAAGACCCAACAGATGAGTCTTCGCCCTATCTCTATACGACTGATAGCTCTTGCCAGTGGGTCCAGAAACAACAGGAGTACTGGCACTGGCAGCAGATTGCCACTCACTGCCAGGCAAAAAGCCTCGTCCCATGGTATAT
>CAYVML010000027.1:0-11573 GCA_964452475.1 uncultured Dehalococcoidales bacterium | reverse complement strand
CGACCCCGGGGGGATTCGAACCCCCGATCTCCACCGTGACAGGGTGGCATGTTAAAACCGCTACACCACGGGGCCATAGACATTAGTGTTATGAAAAGTCTATCAATCGATGCTTTGCGCTGTCAACTTATTACATGCCAGGTGGTAAGGAAACTCCGAATCGTTTGGCAACCCCTCTCAGCTTCTCAGCGGTGCCGGCAGGGATAGGAATGCCATTTTTCGATCTCTCTTCCCAGGTCACCCATTCTGGTGCCCCAGGAGCGAATACCTTTGAAAAGCCCTTCGCCGGTGGCAGGTCAGCAAAGCAACCGATAAACTCATCAACGTTCTTCTTAAATTCATCCACCTCACCGAAGGTGGCAATATCAACCGCGATGAGAAAGCTGCTCTGGAGATTCCCCGTACCGCGCCTGCCTTTCAAGACCGGTGCTATTATAGGAGCCCCTGCCAGGATGCTTGCCATACATTCAATGATAAAGGAAAGGCCTGAGCCCTTGGCGCCACCAATAGGTAACAGTGCCTTTGCCTTCCCCGGGTCGGTTGTCGGATTTCCATCCTCATCGATCGCCCATCCTTCCGGAATCGGCCTGCCATTCTCCTGTGCCAGCAGCAGCTTGCCACGAGCGACCACGCTGGTCGCCATATCAAAGACTACCGGCTTATAGCTTGCGGTAGGCAATGAAAAAGCAATCGGATTGTTGCTCACGCCAACAGCCTTGGCACCAAAAGGCGCAGTGTTGGGGCCACTTGCCACTGCAGCTACGCCAATGAGGTCCTGCTGTGCCGCCATCCAGGCATAGTATCCCATTGCTCCCTGATGGGTGTTATTCCTTATCAGTCCCCAGCCGATACCAAGTTTTTTCGCTTTCTCGATTACTCTCTCCATGGCAAAGGTGGTGACAACTGCGCCAAAAGCATGGTCTGCCTCGACAAAGATTGTGGCAGGGGTCTCCTTTAGCACTTTTATATCGGGTTTCGGGTTCATCAGTCCTGTGTCTATTTGACCCATGTATCGGGGGATACCCATCACGCCATGCGAATCAACACCCCGCAGATTTGACCATATCAATACCTCCGCCTCGTTCTCAGCATCCTTTGGAGGCATCCCAGCGGCAGCCAGTATACCCGTGGCAAATTTTTTCAGCGGCTCTGCCGCCATTCGCACTGTACCTTTTTCCATCGCAATCCTTCCTTTATACTTATATTTTTACCAATTGTCCACTGAAATACCCGCTCATCGCTTCTCTTAACGCATAAGAGAAAAGCTACTTTCAAGCGTATTTATAAAGTATCACAAAAGCCAGCAAAGCTGCCAGCCGGGTTCGTCTATCTCTGTTTAACTTTACTGTATATAACACCCCTTTCATCTGACTACTGGAGGGTTCTTCCTCAACAGGTCTTTCGCCTCGGCGATAAGAGGTCGCAGCTTCTCCACATTCCCATCTATCACATAGCCCAGGGTGAAGAGTTGATATCCATCCTTAGAGCGCTCAACGCACCCTTTCGGAGAGTATCCGCCGATGCCAGCAACTTTACCTGCTTTCCTGCATATCCTGGCAATCTCCCTTACCCTGTCCAGGACGTACTCACTGTTAAGCAGTTCAGGACGGAAGGAATTGGGGTCAATGCGTCCTGTCCTGAAAGCTATGTCTATTACGAAGTCGTGGGTCCCCACTATGGTGCCGGTGACTCCTTCCAGTTTCAGTACCTGAGGAAGCTCGTTTACGCCAGCCAAGCTTTCCGTCATCGGAAACAGGACGGTATTCTCATTCACATACTGCAGCATCTCCAGTAATTTCATCTCGGCAGGATTCTGACCATCAAGTGGATAGGGGCTCATACCCAGCCCCGCTCCTCTGTGCCCAATAGGTGGGAAATAGGATAACCTCACTGCATAAGCCGCCTGCTCCAGCGTTTCTACCTGTGGTAACATCATCCCGCTAACCCCGCCATCCAGGTAGCACCTGAAGGTATCTGTTTTTTCTTCCGGCCGCATCAGCAATGGCATCTCAAGTTCACGGCAAACACGTATGAATTGATATATGCTCTCTTTATCTAACAGGCTGTGCTCATTCTCCACCATGACAAAATCGAAGCCGAAATCCTTAAGCGCCGCCACCGTCTTATCAGGGTCGTTACCGGGCCCAATAAGAGCGCAGAACACCCTGTCTCCCTTATTCATCCTTTCCTTGAAATCCCTGGTTATGTTCTTCTTCACTTCAGTTCTCCTCCTTCAGCTTAAATTGTTCTTTACACATTAGTACCCTGGAGCAGTATTACTATACTCTGCTAAATAGTAGCTGTAAAGGATTTTCTATATATAAAAAAAGGATACGTTAAGCTATTTTTATGAATAATTCGGTGCACTCTACCACGCAATCAGCAAGCACCATATTTCGTTGCATCACAGATCTTTAGTCATGGTCGGCGAATACAATGGCTATCAGCTACTGCGGATGTTATTGACAATTCAAACCCCACTGACTACCATAGCTTATTATCGAAGTGACGTATAGTAAAAGGAGTGAAAAATGGGAAGAAAAGTTAAGATTGGATTGACCAGTGATTGCTTTGACGAGGCAGGGAAATTCATAATGCCAGGCCCCGGCCTGAAAATACTGGATGAGATGCCAGGCGTGGAATACGCAAAGCTGCCTGACTTATTACCGGAGGTTACCCCCGGGCAGATAGAGGGCTTTGACATGGTAGTTTCCCTCAGGCCTAAATGGACACGGCAGAGCTTCTCTGGCAATAAGCAGTTTTTAAGCGTTCACCGCACCGGGGTCGGCTATGACATGATCGATGTCCCTGCCCTCACCGAGGCAAACGTGATGCTGACCATCACACCTGATGCCGTTCGACGTCCGGTAGCGGTAGCCATACTAACCTTTATACTTACATTAAGCACACGGCTCTTTACCAAAGACAGGATGGCACGTGAAGGCTGCTGGACAGGGAAGGCTAACTACCTCGGCTATGGATTGGTGGGGCAAACTCTGGGATCAATAGGCGTGGGGAACATCGGGCATGAGATGTTCATGCTGGCTAAACCACTTGGGATGAAGCATATTGCCTATGACCCCTACGTGAATCCGGAAGCGGTGGCAGATGCTGGCATAACGCTGGTGGATATGGATACCGTATTAGCCGAGTCAGACTATGTGAACATCAGTTGCCTGCTGAATAAGAGCACCCATCACCTTATTGGAGAGAAAGAGCTGCGGAAGATGAAGAAGTCCGCTTTCCTGATAAATACAGCCCGGGGAGCCATCATAGACGAGGCTGCACTGGTGAAGGTATTGCAGCAGGGTTTGATTCGTGGTGCAGGGATAGATGCCTTTGAGCAGGAGCCCACGCCGGCGGACAACCCATTACTCAAAATGGATAACGTCATAGTAACACCTCACGCCCTGGCCTGGACCGACCAGATGTTCCTGGTACAGTGGGAGCAAATCACGAACCAGATGTCACAGATTATCCGCGGAGAGCGTCCTGAGGCACTGGTGAACAAAGAGGTCTGGGACAAACCGGAATTTCAAGCGAAGCTAAAGGCATTTCAGGCAGCTATCCGGTGAATCAGGCTGCTCAGCAAAATGTGATTTTCACTCAAAGCTACTGGCAGCAGTAAATATTGGCAAAGGGTGATTAAATGAATGGCGATATATACACGCAGAGGTATAATCTTGAATTCAGTGAACGGGCTGATGATTCAAAATTTGGCAAGCTTGTCAAGGGCGCCATCGATATGCACGTGCACTTCGCCCCTGAGCCAGGGGTATCCAGGCATAAAAATGCGCTCGAATCGGCACTGACTGCCCGCGAACTGGGGCTTGGTGGAATTGTACTGAAGAACAGGCTGTACCAGACAGCACCAATTGCCGAGCTGGTCTCTCAACTGGTCCCTGGCATAGCCATCTTTGGCGCTGTATGCCTGGACTATGAATGCGGCGGACTGAATATTTACGCCGCAGAAACGGCCGCCAAAATGGGTGCAAAGGTATTGTGGTTACCCGTTTTCTCCGCTACAAACTCAAAGTTCCTGGTCGAGCGTAGGACTGGTGTCAGTATACCGGGTGATGGTATCTCGATACTGTCGGAAGATGGCAGACTGCTTCCAGAGGTAATTGACATCCTGAAAGTGGTCAAAGATTACGATATGGTGCTGGCGACGGGGCATATATCGGCCAGGGAGATTCTGGTAGTAGTGGAGAAAGCCAGGCAACTGGGCATCAATAAAATAGTAATTACCCATGCAATGTCAGCTTATATCTCTGAGAAAATCCTCAGCGAAGAAGAACGGCTGAAGCTGGCACATGACGGGGCTGTCATCGAACACAGCGCCTGGGAAATCTCACCGACCGGTGGCGGGGCCGACCCGGCAGAAGTTGTCGCCGCGATAAAAGAAGAGGGGCCAGCAAACTGCATCATGAGCAGCGACTTTGGTGGCCCGGCACACCCTTCTGCAGGCGAGGGCATGAGGCTCTTTATCAGCACCATGCTCAAGCACGGGCTCACCCCAGACGATATTACCCGCATGGTAAAGCTGAACCCTGCCCGGCTGTTAGGAATGAAGACCGGATAGTCTTGACTACGCCCGCATAAAAAAGCTGCTACTTCATCAGGGCTTTCGCCTCTTCAACAACAGGACGAAGTTTTTCTACATTGCCGTTTGTTACGTAGCCAAGACTGAAGTACTGGTAACCAATCTTCGCCAGCTCCGCATAACCCTTTGGAGAAAAACCACCAACGCCACATATCTTCCCCGCTCTCCTGCATATTCCGGCAATCTTCTTCAATATATCCTGTACGACCTGGCTGTTGAGCAGGTCACCACGAAAGGAATCGGGGTCGATACGCCCTGTCTTAAAAGCAATATCGATAGTCAGGTCATGAGCACCGACCAGCGTGCCGGTGACACCCTCCATTTCAAGTATCTGAGGAAGATTGCTTACGCCTTCCAGGCTCTCTGTCATCGGAAATAGCATGGTATTTTCATTAACATATTGCAGCATCTCCGCCAAATGCATCTCGGCAGGTTTCTGTCCATCAAGCAGATAAGGACTCATACCCAGGCCCGCCCCTCTATTCCCTATGGGTGGGAAATAAGATTCGCGCACTCCATAGGCTGCCTCCTCTACTGTATTTACCCGCGGCAGCATCATAGCATTGATGCCGCTATCCAGATACGACCTGAAATTGCTCGTTTTCTCCTCAGCTCTCATCAGAATAGGCAACTCATTTTCCCGGCAAGCACGTATATATTGATAGATGGTTTCCTTTCCCAATAAGGAATGCTCGTTATCCAGCATTATCGAGTCCATCCCGAATTCTTTAACAACGCTGACTGTCTTTTCGGGGTCATTGCCAGGACCCATTGCCAGTGAAAACATCCTGTCTCCTGCCTTAAGCCTCTCTTTATATTCACTGCCTATGTTCATCTTCATATCAATCCTCCTCCTTTATGCAATGAATTATTATGTCAATATAACAGCTGTTGAATCACCTGTACAAGGCAAAGCTACTTCAGAGATTGCTGTAGCCTCTCCAGCTTCGCCTGGAAGCCAGGCCTGTCCCATACCTCTTTGTTTGGAGACAGTACCGGAATTTCACCTCGTATGACACTGGATATCTGCTCGACCAGCTCGCGTATCATAGTACTACGCGTTTGGTCCAGGTGCCCCAGCGCATGAGGTGTCACTATGACGTTGTCCATCTTGAGCAACGGATTGTCTGCCGGTGTTGGCTCCTGTTCAAAGACATCTATGGCAGCGCCGCGTATCCAGCCCTCTTTAAGAGCTCTGATTAACGCTGATTCATCAACAATAGGACCGCGCGCTGTATTTATCAGGAAAGCCGTCTCCTTCATCTTCCTCAACTCCTTTTCACCGACCAGTCCACGGGTACTCTTGCTCAGTGGACAGCTTATATTCACGAAATCGGATTCGGCCAGCAGGGTATTCATATCGACCAGCTTGACATCGACGTCTGCCAGGGCTGATTCCTCGATATAGGGATCGAAGGCGATGTGCTTCATCTCAAAAGGCTTTGCCAGTCGGAACATATCATGCCCGATGTTGCCCACGCCTATTGAACCCAGCGTCCTGCCCACCAGTCCATAGCCATCATATTGTTCCCGTTCAGCCCAGTGGCCCTCGCGGGCGAGTTTTTGTTTCAGCATCAGCCTGGTACTCAATGCCAGCAAGAAGGTCATAATAACCATCGATATCGAGCGGCGTACCGCATTGGGGGTAATGGTCAGCATCACGTTTGCTGCTGTTATAGCAGACACATCAACCACATCATATCCCACACCACAGCGGTGGATGCAGAGAAGCCGGTCATTTTTGGCAACGCTCCTGGCTGTCCACTTCGACAGCCCGCAGATTACCATGTCCACGCCACGTATCTGCTCCGGGATTATTTCCGAGGTATACTTCGGAAACATCTTTACCTCTACCCCTGGTATCGCCTTGAGCAACTTCATTCCCTCGTCGGAAAAGATGAACTTCCCCTTTTTATCAAACCTGTCCCTGGTGATTCCGACCACAACTTTTTCTGCCATAACGGCCTACCCTCCTTAAAAACATATTCCAGGTTACTATACCCCCCGAATGAAACTATTGTAAACATAAAACACCCTTTTTAAAGAAAGAATGTTGATAATACGTTGATAAATTGTTGATGATTTGTGCACTTTATGTTGATAACATTCGATTGAGAACTGCTATCTAAAGCAGCCCATAAATTCGCCCCATATTCTTATTACAGCACTGAAACGGGAATGACAATTGGGGAGCTGGGGATAACAGCAGGAAGGTGGCAAGAATATCCATGCCTCTATGGAAAAGTATTGATGTATACCCTGACAGGACTTAGAGTTGAAATATCTTGTGTAATAAATATACACTACTTCGGTATTTAGAAAACGAAGTTAAGGTTATATGCAGTCCGTTAAATGTAGCAATAGTAATAGAGGTAACCGGGACAGGATTACTGCTATCAGTCTGCCAAAGGCAGTACCCGCTGTCATATTTATCCTGTCAGCATTGCTTATCCTCTGTTGCTCCTGCAGCGAACCAGTTAACCCAAAAATAGGCAGTTTGCTTCAGACACAGCTCAACCTGAAAAAAGAGCAGCTTGAGAACCCTACCAGCGAACGCCTGCAGATGATGGAAAACATGGGAATGAGGGTAGATGACCTGGAAAACCAGCGAATATTCATACATCTGCAAAAACTACCTGACGATTCCCAGGTCAAGGAGCTTGAGTCCATGGGAGTTGTTCTCTACCTTGATTCGTGGATACCGCCACTGGACAACCATCCCACCGGCTTTTTGTTGGCTGATATGGCGCTTGAAAAACTGGCAGCGCTGGCTGAAATAGATTATATTATCAGGCTGGAAACCGCTGAACGAGCGCTTGAGCCACAGAATGGATTCCAGCCGCAGGCGTAATACGAAAATAATTACTGAAAAGGGAAAGGGAGGAATAGATGAAAAGATGATGTTTAGCAATTATCAAAGTACTGGCGCTGCTGCTGCCGCTGCTGCTGGGCGGTATCGTCCAGGCAAGCGATGGCGAGGCGGAGGAAGTTCCTCCTGCTGCCAGCCAGAAGGTCAGCGGACTGCTCTCCACGCAGGTGGCGGCCAAGGTCCGAGCCCTGGAGGCAGGGGGTATAAAGGAATCCACTCCTGAAGGAACAGTAAGCCTCCTGGAAGGGATGCAGGCGCAGGGGTTGGAACTGGGAGACCTCAGCATGCAGCGGATATTTATCCACGCGGAGGATGAATTAAGCCCTGCGCAGCTCGCCGGACTGGAGGACCTGGGGCTGATTCTCTATCCCGAATCATGGATACCTCCGCTGGAGAACCATCCAACCGGTTTTCTGCTGGCAGATATGCCGGTAGACAGGCTGGAAGAGCTTTCCAGCGAGGACTTCGTCATCCGGCTGGATACCGCAGAGCGTGTCCTCGAAGCACAAAACGACCTGGCAACCCAGGCGATGAACTCTGATGACGTCTGGACAGCAGGCTATGACGGCTCCGGCGTGACCATTGCGGTGCTTGACTCAGGGATTGACCTTAGCCACCCGGATTTTCCAACACCCATTGCAATCAAAGATTACTCTAACTGGCCCACATTGGATGATACCGTCGCTAATACTTATGGAGTCACCGGCCACGGTACCCATGTGACCGGCTCCGCCCTGGGCAGGGGTACGCAGTCCGGTGGGGTTTACAAAGGCTCAGCGCCGGGAGCCGACCTCGTCTTTCTGAAGATTGGAAAGGATAGCACTGGCAGCGCGTCGACCGATGCTATGGTTTATGCCATAAGGGATGCAAGAGATGTATATAATGCCGATGTCATTACCGTGAGCTACGGCGGCTGGGATGAATACCACGATGGCTCATGTCCGGAAGCACAGGCATTTGACTACGCCGTCAGCCAGGGAGCGGTGGCCCTCAGCTCCGCGGGAAACAGCGGTAACGACGACGACCACTACTCTGGTACAGTTGCTGGGTCTAGCACAACCGACTATATCCAGATTGATGTCACCGGGTCCACTGGCAGCAATGCCGGATTAATGCATAACCTTGTATGGTATGATGGACTGGGGACGAGCAACGACCTTGAGCTGGAATACTACGACTCAACTTACACTTTACTGCCAGATGCAGGACGGGCATGCTGGCAAACAGTACAGTCTGAAAGCTCGCGGGGCACTGAGCAGGAATATTCCGGGTATGGTCCTTCAGAGGGATCTTATTATTACCTTCCCACCGGAGACCTTACCTACTACCTGAAAGTCAAGAATAACTCCAGTAATACACAGCAGTTTCATATATATGATGATTCGGGAAAAAGTGCAGTCACGTTTCATGACCCCGACCCATTCTACACCATCGGTTCTCCTGGCGATGCCGACAACTGCATCGCCGTCGGCGCCTATACTACCAGGAGTGGCTGGTGGGACTATAATAACAGTTACCGGACTTTTGGCAATCCCATTTACCAGATATCTCCCTTCAGCAGCCGTGGACCGAGGGTTAATGGGGGAGGCTCCTCCAAGCCAAGCATCGTTGCCCCCGGTAGTGCTATTCTCTCCTGCCGTGATGACGATACATATCCATGGCCTGGTTCACATGACGCGTATGTTGTAGATAATGTTGCCCCCAATCAGAGCAGGCCCAGTATCTATGATGGGAGCGGCCCGGCTGACTACTACGAGATGCAGGGCACATCCATGTCATGCCCACACGCCGCAGGTGTCGCCGCCCTGATACTGCAAGCAAATCCAACATGGATGCCGGGGCAGGTGCAGAGCGCCCTCGAGTCCACCGCGGTGGATAAAGGAGTCGCAGGCAGGGATGACGTCTACGGCTATGGACTGATAGATGCTCTCGCTGCCACATCAGCAGGAGCAGCAGACCCTCCGGACATCCTGGTCAACCCTACCAGCTTTGAAGTAACACTGCCCCCGGATACCACCTGGGACGGCGCTCTTAACATTGGTAATACCGGCGGTACTAATCTTATTTACGATATTACAGACGAAGATACGACGACGGCGCCAGGAGAAACGCAGGAAACAGTGCTGCCAACAGGTGTTGAGGTAGTAGAAGGACCACCGCGGCACCTTCCCATAGACCATGAAAGCAGTCACGATAAAGACTCTGTTGCAAAGGATACAGCAGGCAAAGAACGTGCAGATGTTATTTCAGGTCCTGCCAGTATCACGCTGGATTTTCCTCTGGAAAGAAGCCCTGTAGCCGAAGCTGGGGGTACTTTCAGCGCCGCAGGATGGCAGAACATCATGACCGATGCCTTCGAGGGCGTTTTCCCCGGAAGCACCTGGGATGTATTTGCTCCTGGTGATAATGCTGATGCTTACTGGGGTAAAGATATCTCCAAGTACCAGAGTCCTTCCAACAGCATTTTCTGTGCCAAGAATGGCACTGCCGGCGTAAATCCGCCTGCGGATTACCCTGTTGACATGGCCTCCTGGATGATTTATGGGCCCTTCAGCCTGGCTGATGCCACAGATGCCGAGATGAATTTTAACTGGTGGTATGATACCGAGCTTAACGAAGATTATATAGGTTACTATGCTTCGACCGATGGCTTCCATTTCTATGGGGATCGTTATAGTGGAGATAGTGGGGACTGGCTGGCTGACTCCTTTGATCTCACCACTGTATGGGCGATTGGAAACCTCTGTGGACAACCTGAAGTATGGGTCGCTTTTTTATTTCAAAGCAATTCAAGCGTTGGTGACTATGGAGCCTTCATCGATGACGTGGTACTGAGAAAATATACAGCTTCGCCCGGCTGCGTCTGGCTCAGTGAAATCCCTGGCTCCGGCACTGTTGCTGCCAGCGGCTCGGCTCCTATAACCGTGAGTTTTGACACCAACGGGCTTGCTGCAGGCGACTACAGCGCCGATATAGTTATCGCCAGCAACGACCCCGATGAAAACCCCGTCACGGTGCCAGTTACTCTGCATGTCGTTGAACCCTGCGAAGTGCTCTTCGAGCAGGCTCACTTTCCCGCGTACTGGACCGCTGAGACTAAGTACTCAGACTGGGTAACACTCATGGAAAGCCAGGGGATGAACGTCGCCAGCCTCAACACCGGACCGGTGACGGGAGCGGCACTAAGCGGCTACGACGTGGTGATTATCTCCAACCCGACAGATGCGTACACTCCTGATGAGATAAACGCCATCAAGCAGTTCGTGAGCGACGGCGGTGGACTGTTTATAGTTGGTGAATCTGGTGGTTACATGACAGCCAATAACGTTTCTTCAAATCAAATCGCCACGGAGTTTGGCATCACCTTCAATAACGACCAAGTACATGATTCACTCCACCATGAGGGAGCGTGTGATTTCTGGCCACTGATAGGTGAGTTCAATAACTCAGTTATCGGAACAGATGTCTCTGAAGCGTTGATATATTCCGGCTGTTCCCTGAGTTCTGCTGCGGGTGCATTCCCCATTGCCTGGGCTTACGATAATGCTACTGTATCCTCCCCTCTTACAGGTGAAGGGGCCTCACCTTCAGGAAGTGAGCTATCATTTAGCTTGGGAGAAACGACCTCTTTTCCCGTTAATGCTCAGCCCGAAGCATTTGGCGACGGCCCCGTGGTGATGGCGGCGGCTACCTATGGCTCCGGCAGGGTTGCAGCCGTAGGTGACGGCAACCCGTTCGACAATATGGATACCGATGGAGACGCAACGATGAACCTGTACGAGCGCGACAACGAAAAAGTGGCGGTGGATATTCCAGAATGGCTCTGTGGCTACGGCGCCTCACCCAGTCAAATGGATATTCCCCTGGTAGCCGACTGGAACCTGGTATCGTTGCCACTGATTCCTGACAACACCGATATCAATGCTGTCATCAGCGCCGGCAATCTCGCCAGCGGTAACCCTGACAACATAGAGATGGTCTATACCTTTAATACCACTACCGAAACATGGATGTGGTGGAACCGCTCCCCGGCAAGCACACTGAACACCATGGAAGATGGACGCGGGTACTGGTTCTATACCACCGCAGCCGACACCCTTA